>JAFGFC010000137.1 GCA_016931325.1 Spirochaetota bacterium
CTGATTCCACATTCTCCATTTGTATACACGATATTTTTGATAATATAATTATTGCTGGCATTGCCACCGAGATGAATGCCTTTAATATTAAAAAAAGAAAAATTGGATTTAATAATATTATTATCTCCATCCAGGATACTGATGCCTGCTGATATGGCCTGTCCAATAATATAATTGGTTAAAATATAATTATTGTCAGCGTTATCTGAATTAAGATAAATACTGTTCCAGCGATTAGAGATAAAAAGATTGCGGATAATAAAATTATTTGTTGATATTCCTTGAATGAGGATGGCCTGGGTATATTTTGTGATTGTTAAACCCTGAATGATAATTCTACTGGAATTTGTAATAAAGAATGCATGATTACTGACTGAACTTCCTGTAAGGACAGGATTATCATTAGATAATTTTAAAAAGACCATATATCCGTTATTTAGATTGGAAAATATTTCTATACTGTCAAAATATGTTCCGGGGTAAATATAACAGGATGCCACGGTAAGGTTCGTATGCATAACATCAGCGGCTTTCTGTATGGTGGCAAAAGGTTGGATAAAAGTGCCGGGAGAGCTGTCATTGCCTATATCATCATCTACATAATAAGAGACTTGGGGATACAAAGAATTGGGAAAGATTAAGGATAGTAATAAAAAAACATAAAAAAAATATCTCATTACATATTAGTATATAACCTTGTTTTCAGATTGCCATAAAAAAGTGTCCATTCTTCAATCCGTTGGTTTGGCGCTAAACTGAGTCCCTATCTTTGCCAATTCTTCTTTATGCTCGAACAGAGCGCAACCCATTTTAGGCCTTGCCAATAACTTTGAATCTTCCCGGATATGTTTGAAGAAAGCGCTCTGAAACACTTCTTTCAGAGAAGTAGTCCGCACAGAATCCGTTGCCAGGTGCGCGAACGGGCAGGGTTCCACATACCCCTGGGCATTCACATGCACGAATCCCCTGCCGGCCGCCATGCACACGCCGCCCAGTTCATATTCATCGTCCGGCATATGGATAAGAATAATGCGTTTATTCCCACGGAAATTATTTATTCTGCTACGGAACCACTTTTGTTCCTGTGCTGTGGGCACAAGTTTTTTATCCGCATCTTTTGCCGAAGGCACATACCCCACGTAATAGCCTATTTTACATCCCTGTTCGATCATGGTATCGATAAAGGCATCATCCCCGATGGTCCTGAAATTCTTCCTGGTTATCATAACGGAAAAACCGAAAAAGATCCCGGCTTTTTTTAAATGATTCATAGACATTATTACCTGCCGATGCACCCCTTTGCCCCTTCGTTCGTCAGTATCTCTTTCATCACCTTCAACACTCAAAATCGGGATGATGTGGTCCAGGTGTTTTATATTGTTTACCCAGGTACTGTTGATATGATATCCGTTTGTGAATAGAAAAAATACTAATTTCGGATGCCGGGCCAGAAGGTCAACCAGGCCTTTTCGCAACAGGGGTTCTCCACCGGTAATAACAACAAAAGCGATCCCCATCTCTTCGGCCTGTTTGAAAAGCGATTCGACCTGACCCAGCGACATTTCATCTTTCAGGGAATAATCCCGGCTGTAACATCCCGCGCAGGAAAGGTTACATTTCATGGTGATGCTCAAAATGATCACCGGAGGGATAGTGAGGCTTTCCGAAGAAAATAATTTCATCCTGATCCTGTTGGCCTTTTTAAATATCCGGTATCGTTTCCATAACCTGGCTAACCGGACTGGTTTAAACTTTGTCCAGATCTGCAGAACACGGAACATCCCCTGTATCAGGCTGGCATCATATTTTTTAGAAGGCAGCATAGGCCAAAGTTAGCAAATTTAAATCTTCCGTCAATTTTTTTAAAGCTTGAAAAACGTTTTCAAAAACATAGATTTCCAAAAGCGGGAACATTTTCCTGTCAATTTTGTCTAATAAACAGAGCATGAGAAAGATCATTATCATTATTTTATCAGTTGTTCTTGTACTGGCTGTTATATCTGTTCGTTTAACGGCTGATGAAAATATTTATTATCTGGTCGAGCAGGACAAGATCAAAGAGGTGAAAGATCTTTTAAAAAAGGACAAGGATCTGATCAACCAGAAGGACTATTACGGCCGCACGCTCCTTCATTACGCCCGCAGTAAAAAAATGGTCGAGCTTTTAGTGGACCATGACGCTGTGATCAATATTCAGGACAACAACGGCGACCTGCCGCTTCATCTTGTCTGTCAGTACGGTGACGAAAAAGCGGTCCAGGCGCTTCTCTCCTACAAGGCGAATGTAACAGCCACCAATTCTTACGGGGATCAATCCATTCATTTCGCTGCCAGAACGACCAATATTGAAACAGCCGGCCTTTTATTAAAACATGGCGCTTCCCTGGAGAGCCGGAACCGGGACGGTTATACGCCCCTGCATGTGTCTGTTCAGTATCACTGGTTGAAAATGGCGGATTTCCTGATAGAGAAAGGGGCTGATGTCAATGCTCTGAGAAATTACGACCAGACCCCCCTGCATATCGCCTGCAGTTACAATTATGAAGAGATAGCCTCATTGCTCTTAAAGAACAACGCGGATCCATCCATACAGGATAATTATGGAAAGACGCCTTTGCACCTGGCTGTTATCCAGTCCACCAATATTGTGGAGATGCTTTTAGATAGAGGCGCAAACATCAATGAAAGGGACAGGGCCGGCGATCAGCCGATTCATCTGACCGGCCATCCGAAGATCTTGAAATTACTCATCTCAAAAGGGGCTGATGTGAATTCCACCAACTTTGACGGGTACACACCCCTGCACAAGGTTGTCTCCTATACCCGCAATATCGAACTGGCCCGGATTTTGCTTGATAAAGGCGCTGATGTCAATGCCGGGACACGGTACGGGGATACGCCTTTACATCTGGTGAATGATGAAAATATGCTCCTGTTTTTGCTGAAGGCCGGGGCTGCAATCAACGCTCAGAATGATCAGGGCCAGACCCCTCTGCATAAGGCTTCCTCCTACCATAATAAATTAATAGCACAAAGATTAATTGAAAACAAAGCTGATATCAATGCGCAGGACAAGAATGGCAGAACCCCGCTGCACATAGCCGTTGATTACGCCAATACGGAAATGGTGATCTTTTTGATCTCCTGCAAGGCAAAATTAAATATAAAGGATACATCAGGCCGAACTCCGTTTGTGGAATCAGTTCACCGGGGCGACTATAATTCCTTCATCTTTCTCATCAAGGAAAAGGATACAGATTTAAACAGCCAGGATAACGAAGGGAACACCGCCCTGCACTATGCCTCCCAGAACGGGTATGCCGGCATGGTGGATATGCTTTTGGCCAGAAAAGCTCATATGAATGTAAAAAATCTGGAGGGCAACACGCCGCTGCATCTGTCCATTATGAGATACCAGCCTTTTATTACGGACCTGTTGCTCAAGGCCAAAGCGGATGTGAATATACAGAATAAACAGGGCATGACGCCGTTGCATGCGGCTTTCAATTTTTCTCCCACAGAAGATCTTGTTAAAAACCTGCTGGACCATAAAGCCGAGGTCAATATCAAGGACAAGCAGGGCAAGACCGTGCTTTTCTACGCCCTCTACCAGTCGACCAATATCATCAAACTTTTACTGGAACACAAGGCGGATGTGAACGTGAAACCCAAAGACGAAGATTATCTGATCTTCCAGGTCTATAACCAGCCTGTATTGATATTATTGATCCCCTATATGAAGGATGTTAACCTGAAAAGCCTGTATGGTGAAACACTGCTTCACAGGGTCTGCGGCTGGGGTAATGTTGAACTGGTCCGGATGCTTTTAAAAAAAGGCATTAATGTCAACGCCCTGGACAAGGACAAACACGGCGCCTTACAGTACGCGGCCCGGAACAATGATCTGGAAATTGTGAGCCTTTTGTTGGACTATGGCGCCAAACTGAATTTCCGCTGCAGCCATAATGTCAC
>JAFGFC010000138.1 GCA_016931325.1 Spirochaetota bacterium
AAGACCTGCTTGATCCGGTCAGGATCAAGATAGATATTGTCCACGGAAGGGGGAATTTCCCTGTTGACTTTAATTCTCTTGTCAATGTCCATTGAAGTTAAAATATCCTGAAATAATTGATTTAACGAAACCATGGCTTTATTTAATCTCTTAACCCGGGAAAAATCAAGGATATCAGTAACGATCTTGTTGGCTCTCACCACTTCTTTTTTCAGAATTTCCAGGAACTTTTTCATGGTAGGGTTATCTGGCTGGAGTTTTTTCTCAAAATAGTATGCTACATTTTTTATACTTTCAAGAGGATTTCTCAATTCATGGCCTACACTGGAAGCCAGTTTTCCAATGGCAGCCAGACTTTCCTGGCTCATCAGCTTGTTCTGTGTCGTTTTTAGTTCTTCGTAAGCGTTTTTCAGGTCGTGATAAAGTTTTGTATTCTCGATAGAAGCCGCCACCTGTTCTGAAAGAGTGGAGAACAGATTGATATCATCCTCACTCAAGGGAGAATACAACATGAGTTTCTCTTTTGAAATCCCCGCAAGCAGCAATCCCATGATATGATTCTCTTTGGTTAAAAGAAGAGAGATCAGAAATGTAGAAAGCCCCATATGATCACCAACAGGATCAAAGGATCCGCCTTTTTGGATCAGTAACGCTTTTTGATTTCTCAAAAGATGATCAATAACAGGATCAAAGTTTATTTGGGATATATTGATCATTTTTGTTTCTTTTTCTTTATAACCAGTAAAAGCCTTTATCATGAATTTATTTTGTTCTTTCAGAAGAATCATGCTTTTTTCATATTCAAATTCATAAACAAGGGCCTGGCAAACTATTCTTACGATCTCATCCAGGCTAAAATTCAGGTTGAGCTTGTGAACGAGATTTTGCAGTTTTTGAAGGTTGATGATCTCTTTGTCGTATTTTCTTTTAATGGAATAAAGTTTTTTTTCCGTTTTAACAAGCCGTTTAACTTCATTTTCGAGCACGCTGCATCTTTCCTGCAGATTCTGGTATTCTTCAGGACTTGGCATTTTTATTAATAGATTACAGCTAAAATCGCTGTATAATTATGGAAAAAATTATTGCAGGCAATGGGAGCGATCTCTCCATAACAATAAAATCCCAGCCAGGGAATATCCTTCCCGAAAACCTCTTGTACAGACTCTATTTCTCTATGAGCATCCCTGCCAAAAAGGATCTTTCCTCTTCCGGCGCAATTAAAATGAAGAATAGCCCTGGGGCTTTTATCTTTCAGTTTGTCCTTTATTTTCCGAGCCACCCGGCTTATTTCAGAGATGATCTTATCCGTATCCCGGCGCATGAGGATAAATTTTGTTCCGGTTGGCATTTCTGTCGGTATGGTGATCGAACCGTCTTTTTTATCATGGGTCAGGGGTGTCCTGATAATATATTTATCATATCCTGTCGTTATGTTATTTGGCAGGGTTTCTCCATAGCATAAATGGACGACCAGCTCGGGAGTCAGCTCGTTAACATTTTCGTCTGAATAGTCCTTGAATACCTCGAAAGCCGGCTTGTTGTCCACTTCAAAAATACGGTTCTCAACAGCCCGGGTAACGGTCCTTTCAATACCCAGCGGGGTGCACCCGTGATTCACGCCGATCTCCACATTCAGTTTCCCCGACATAAGAACGCAGGAGGCGGCATTCTGAAACGCTTTGCCGTTATGATATTCCCAGTTCAGTTCAGGGACCATTTTCCAGTTATCTGCCGAAATACCGCCAATAAAGGGGATCGGTTCTTTCAGGATATTTGTGATCCCGGTAAAAAATGCTTTGGTATTGATAGACAATCCATCAGGGAACATGAAAAGGGCTTTGGGATCTTCAGGCCAGTCTTTTTTCAACTGTTTCCCTACTTGTTCCCCGGCTTTTTCAGAGTCTTCGCGCAGATTATAACCTATGGTATTATGAAATTCAGCCTGATCTGACTTGATAGCCATAATTCCCAGGCCAAACATGTCCTCGTTTGGACCTGATTGAGTGATAATACCTTCCCCTGTGCAACCGCTCAGAGGTGTATCACCTGTTACAGAATGAATACCTTGGAGCAGATCTTTCTGATCATGACCGGCTGTAGCAAAAACAAATAAAAAATCGCATTTTTCATGGCCTGATTTGTCCAATGCCATCCTGGCTGCTTGAGCCCCGGCTTTAAATGATTCTATCTCCCTGCTCTCTCCTACCCCTACTGATGTTCCCATAAATAACCTCCATAACCATGATAACCTGTAAAAAGAGATTATCTATTATTTTTCTGTCAAGGAAGCGTTCCCTTTGTCTCATGGATAATAACATCAGGTATGTGTAGTATTCTCTTTCTCACAGCCATTTTCACATTTTTCCCATTGCGCTTCTCAATCTTCATTCCGTATAATCATCAATGACCACTTCTTTTCAATATCAGTCTTATCGCCTTACTCGTTTTTCCAATTGAATACAATAATACTGTTTGTTATTAAAAAATCAAGTTTCGCTTCTAAAAATTGTTTTTTTGATTCAATACAGTATATTATAACAGATGAACGATCAAAAAGAACTATTCAGGTGTTTTATTGCCATTGACCTGCCTGAGCGTATTAAAACGATCATATCCGATATGGTCATGGTTGTTAAAAAGGATTTTTCCCTGCCAATAAGATGGGTGAAAGAAGAAAATTATCATATCACTCTGAAATTTCTGGCAGAGATCTCTCAAAACCGTATAGATAGAATAAAGTCATTCATGAAAGATCTTGAGAGAGACAGGATACTGTTTTCCATGAATATAGAGGAAGCAGGAGTGTTTCCTCCTAAGGGGGCTCCCAGAGTTGTCTGGCTTGGTTTTAAAGAGGCAACAGGAAATTTGATCCGGATATTTAAAACATTGGATGGTTCGTTAAAAAGGATTGGATTTAAACCTGAGAAAAGAGACTTTAAACCTCACATCACACTGGCCAGGATAAAATACCTGAAACAGGATGAAGGGAATGAATTTTATGCTCTGTTAAACCGCCTGAAAGAGAAGGCGATTGGTTATGCCGAAAGACAATTTTCTATTAATTCCTTAACCCTTTTTAAAAGTGAATTAACACCGCAGGGTTCGGTCTATTCCAGATTATTTGAAGTGACAGGACCTTGAGGATCGCAACGCTTATAACTTTTTTCGGCTCAGCTTGCCGCAATATTTTTCTTTCTGAAAATACTTGAAATCGATCGGGTCTCCCGAAGGCAGATCAGAAATATTTTTTTTGACCGGATGCAGGTCGTACCCCATAGTTAAAGAGTACAGGCTGACACAAATGGCCTCCGCCAGTGCATCGCTATGGGTGGTCAAAAGGCTTCTGATATTTTCATTATTCAGTGACCCTAAATGGACATTGATCACGATTCCGGTCGTGTAAAGGTCTATCTCGTCGTATTGAAAAACAGGACCGGATCTTTGAAGAGAGATCTCTTTCCCATTCAAAATATTCCGGATGTATTTGATTATCTCGGCAGAAGCATATTGGTTATCCCCTCCGGGGTATCTTTTACCCTGTCTCCTTTTTAATTCCACTTTCATGGTTTCCCTTTCCCAGAATTTCCCTTGGGCCTGCCATTTTTTCAGATCAGTCTGGTAATGAGGATTATCTTCTTTATCGTTAAAGTTCTTGAACCAGCCTGAGGAATCCCGGAAATCCCAGTCTATCATGTTATAACCCAGCCCTAAAAATCTATTCCCTGAATAACCGGTGAAGTAGAGTTTCATATCATGTAAAAGGTTATTGATCTTTTCTTTTTCATTGTCACCCCTCCAGTTTTTGGCAATAGACCGATAGGGTTTTCCAAGATCAGAGAAATTCAATTGTCCTGATCGTATGTATTTTTTCCTGATATAATCAAAGAACTTGAAAGAAGGCATATTGATGGAAAACAATCTGTAATTTTCTCCCAGATCAAAGTTTATAATAATATCGGGTTTCATGGAGAACAAATGGCTCAAGATCCCGTTATTGTATTTTTTCAAAATGTTCTCTGACGGAGAATCCATAAGTCGGAAATACCGGTTGACGTCTTTTTCTCCTTTTTGTTCATAAAACCGATAAGGATGGGGTTTGGTAATAAACGACTCAAAGGCAACTTTCTCAAATTGTTTTTTCTTTTTCGAATATTTTTTTAATATTTTTTCAAAAGATTTCCATCCGGAAACCGTAAGTGTATCATTAAGAATGTTAGCGGTCTTTTGATAAAGAGTGGCGATCAGCTTGTATTCTGATAGATTTCCGTAAACGGACCCTTTTTCGATATTTTCAGTAAAAACAGATGTCACCTCATTATAATAATCTCCGTCCGTCTTGGAGGCTCTGGCGGGTTTGCCGCCATCAGGAGGATTAAAGGCCACAATGATTTCAAGAGGGGTGGAGGCCTCACGCCATATAAAAAGAAACAGAAAGAGGGCCAGCCCGGCCATAAAGAACACGAGTACTGTATAAAAATTATTTTTATGATATGTTTCTTGTTCGGTCATAGATTATTTTATCTGTTCGTACAGCTGTTTGGCTTTTTCATTATTTGGATCGTTCTTTAAAGCGTTTTTCAGATACAGGAGAGCCGACTTTTTATCATCTAATTTATAGAACGTATGGGCTATCTTATAATCCAAAAGAGAGATATAACCGGAATAAGGGATATCCAGTTTGTTCGGGGTCATTTTTTTAGCCAGTTTGTAATGAAGGATGGCTTCTTCATAATCTTCTTTTTTAAACAGGTCATCGGCTAAAAGATGGTGCTCCCTGGCATTGGCATAGGGTTTACAGAGCGGACACTCGAAAGGATACTTTTTTAAAAGTTTGTATCCTTCATAGTAATCCATTGTGGCGTAAGACGAATCCATAAGGCATTGCTTGGGGTGATCATAGACATCAGGGATCAGATAGATCATATGAGCCAGTTCATGAGCCATGATATATCGGCCGATAATTCCATTCCAGTCATTTTTATTTAACTCTTTTTCTTGGTAAGGTTTTTGGAAATAGGAAATATCTGTCAACATCTCAAACAGGTTGACCATGCCGGATGTCCCGTCAAAGATAACACGGTTTGGGCTTTCGAACGAGCTGCCCCCTACTTTGGCGTAACGCAGAACGGCATGGGGGTAGGGTTTGGAGATATCATCATAAACAATGATCGTATTGGTGATTATGATATCGTAGAGGTCCTGAAAATACATGGCCACGAGCCAGTTGATATAAGAATTGTGATTATTGTTTTCTCTATCAATGAGATACTCGCCGTTTTCCAGTTTTAAACTTTCCAATTTATTTAATTTTTCAGCGTAACCTTTAAATAGGTATTCCATCACATCATCATAGGTCTTTATCTTTTTCTTTGTTTCTTTATCAAAGAAATCCTTGAGGTCCCAGAGTTTCCATTGTTTTAAAAACTTTAGTATGGGCTTTTTGAAAGGGCTGTAGTCTATGCTTCCGGAAAAGAACTTGTACTTGTAATTTGAAAGATTATTATAATAATCAGACCCTTTATTGAGATACGTATCGAAAAAACTTTTCAGGTCCTGTTTGCCTTTGTAATCAAAGTGGATATAGATAGCCCCAAATTTAAGCCTGAGTTCATCCCTGGCTTCATTCAGGATGATGTTGATATCCTTTTCAGGTATAGAAGGTAATCGCTCATCTTCCAGGTAGATCACATTAAGAAAAAAGTGATGATCCTTTAAAAGCGATTCTCCGGAAGTGAGATTTATATTGGCGAGTACTAATAGAAAGATTAATATGATTTTCATATCGGCCTCCATTTTCCGAAGGATTCGAAAGTTCCAGGAGTCAAGGATTTTGGCGATGATTTAATATAAAAATATATTTTTCTTCACTTGAATCCTCGAACCTTTGAATCCTTTGATAATTTAATCAAAAAAAACATATCGTCAAGAACTAAAACGACTAACAGGATGTTAGTCGGGTCGGATTCCCATGGCCATGGGGATTTGACCCAAACCATCCCTAGGAATTGCGGAGCAATTCCAGGGACTCAATCCCGGAAATTTATCTTTGATAAATTTCACGGGGCCTCCTGCGGTTTGAAAATATTTAAGAAAGTACTTGACATTCTGATGAAAATAAGGTATAATATTTCTATAAACGAAAGTTTTTTCGTTATAAAAGGAAGGTGAAAAATGGGAATCACCATTCACAGGATCGCTGAAGAAAGTCGAACATCCATTGCCACTGTCTCTAAGGTTCTTAATAACAGAGAAGGTGTCAGTGAACAGATCAGGCTGAAAGTTCTTCAAACAGCCGAAAGGCTGGGCTATTTCCCTTATATCAAAGCCAGGGAGTCAGGTCTTTTCCGGCAGAAGGAAAAATACATTGCGGAAATATTCGGACATCTCCATCCTCTCCTATTGCACAAGTTGAAACTGGGCATTTCCAATATAGTCAATAATACAAAATACTATGAAGTGACCCATTTTCTAACGAACTTTGAAGAGAAGAATATTAATAAAGTGAAATTGTTCATTAATAATCTTATGAGAGATAATGATATGATCGGTGTGATCATCTCTTTTGTTAAAATAAGTGACAAGATCATCCAGGATCTGATCGACAGCAAATTATACACTGTCCTGATCAACATAAAAAGTGATGTGGCTTCTTCCATCATCATCGATAATGTGAAAGCATCTTTCACAGCCACAGAATACCTTATTAAAACCGGGTGTAAAAAAATAGGTTTGATAGTTTCTGACGACTTTTCTATCAGTGTGTGGCAGGACAGGGTCACAGGATATAAAGAGGCATTAAAAGAATACTCGATCAATTTCAATCCCAATCTGATCGAATATGAAGCGACGTTTGAACCCAACCAGATCAAACTGGCCACCAGGACGCTTGTTGAGAAGAACAAAGACCTGGATGGGATCGTCTATGCCAGTGACTGGCAGGCATTTGCCGGGCTGCAGTATTTAAGAGAGCAGAATATTAAAGTTCCTGACGAGATCTCTATTATTGGTTTTGATAATCTGGAGTTTGATGAATTGATACAACCTTCACTCACCTCTGTAGACCAGCCTGTTGAGGAAATGGGCCAGATCGCCACCAACCTCCTTATTGAAATGATAAAAAAGAAAAGGCTGGTCAAGCGAAATATCATTCTGAAATCTGATCTGGTGATCAGAGACTCCACAAAGAAGATAAAAAAGTAAAGATGACTTTTTCCCCTGTCCAATAGATCCGGGAGGGATAGCACTTTTTATTTTTGGTCTTCTTCGGGAGGAAAAATGAAAAGACTGTTTTGTGCTTTGATGATTTTTTTGCTCTGCTTTTCACTTGCGGCATTATCAGCCAAAATAGATGTTGAATACCCTTTTGTCATTATGGATTTCAATAACAAGCCTTACGATATCAGCCCGTTTGGTGAAAAATGCCTGGCTGATAATCTCACAAAGCAGTATCATACAGCCGCATGTACGGCCCTTTATATACGGGACAGAGATCTGCATAATAAGGGGAATTACCTTCAGCTGAGCTATGATGTGGAGCCGGATAATTCCAGGGTGGGATATATTGTTGATTTCAAGGGACTGGACCTTTCGCTCTTTGAACAATTCAGTTTCAATATCAAGGGGGACCTGCAGGCCGGGTTTACTGATATTGTAAAAATAGAGATCTCCACATGGAACCAGAAAATATTTTATATTATTGAAGATATAAAAGCCACATGGAAACAATATACAGTCAGTCTGGATGATTTTAAAGGAAACCTGGAGGATTTCAACTGGGAGGGTGTTGAAACCATTGCATTTGTTTTTGAAAATGTATCTATCGAAAAGAAAAGAGGTAAGATATTTCTCGATGACATGGTCCTGCATCCCAAAAGGTCAACTTCGATCTCACTTGACCGGTTAAAGCTCCAGAAATGGCTCAAGCCCCGCAGCCGCCTTTTTAAATTCCCTGAGGATAAAAAGAAAAAGATCAACCTTAAACAGAGTCATAAAAAGATTCTTTCAAGCATAGCTCAGGATACATGGAATTTTTTCAGGTATGTCATTGATAAAAATACATTTCTTGTCATGGATAATATCACGGTTCATAAGAATCTCAAGTCAAGCAAGGTGGGGGATTATACCAATATTACCAATATAGGATTACAGATCCTGTGCATTATCGCTGCCAGTGATTTGGGGTATATCGAAGAAGAAGAGGCTCTTCATATGCTCCAGAAGATACTGGTGACGATCAAAGGCGTGAAAAAATGGAATGGCCTGTGTTATAATTACTATTTGACCAAGAATGCTAAAATAGCCAATCAGTTCATCTCCAGCGTGGATAACGGATGGCTGGCTTCAGGATTGATCGTTCTCAGGAATTCCTTTGACGGGAAATTCCGGCAGGAGGCCACTGAACTTTTAAATAATATGGATTTCAGCAAATTATATAATCCCAAAATGGGACAGCTCTATCTGGGTTTTAATACGGACAAAGACGTCCCGTCCAAGTACCACTATGGGCTTTTATGCACAGAACCCAGGATCACCAGCCTGATAGGGATTGGCAAAGGTGATATACCAAAAGAGCACTGGTTCAGGATCTTCAGGACCCTGCCCACTGATTGGGACTGGCAGAGGCAGAAACCCAAAGGAAAGAAGAAAGAGATCATGGGAGTGGAATTCTTCGAAGGTTATTATGAATTAAAAGGGGTCAAATTCGTTCCCAGCTGGGGTGGCAGTATGTTCGAGACTTTAATGCCTCTCATCGTGCTGGATGAAGAGAAGTGGGCTCCTGAAAGCCTTGGCCTGAATGACAGGAACGTCACCCAACTTCATATTCAGTATTCTCTGGACAGGGGTTTCAAGTTCTGGGGATTTTCTCCCTGTTCTGTCCCTGACACGATGTGGGGCGGATATCATGAATTCGGTATCCCGGATCTGGGCGCCAAAGGTTATCTGCCTGAGGGTATCGTAACACCTCATGCCATTATTTTGGCCCTGCTGGCCCATGATGAGGAAGCGGTGATGAAGAATTTGATAGGATTGATAAAGGCCTATCCTGATGTGTACGGCCAGTTTGGCCTGTATGATTCGGTTAATATTGATGACGAATCCGTGACAAAAAAATATCTGGCTCTGGACCAGGGCATGATCCTTCTGGCATTGTGCAACTATTTAAACGAAGGTTCCCTTTACAGGAAATTTGAAAAGGATGAGATCTTTCAGAATATCAAAGATCTGATAAGTGTTGAAAATTTTTTTGAATAGTGTTATATTATGTATATCTTCTTTATTTCCCTGGATTTGTACAGGGGAAAAGGAGGTGAAAGAGAACTAGTATTTTTTACTGTATTTTAAAAAAAATTTATTTAAAAAGGAGGTTGCTATGAAAAGAGGTCTTTCCATTTTAACTGTTATATTGACAGTGACTTTAATGATATTGACCCTTGATGCAGCCAAATACAAACCTGCTGACACTTTCACGGAAAAAAATCCCCTTGTGATCTTTGACTTTGACGAACGCGGTTCCTTTAATAATATTGGCGGTATGTATGGTGTTTTTGACGCCAATCCCAATGACAGGGAAGCGTACTGCAGAATGTCGAACAAAAGGGACAAGGACCTGCATAACAAGGGATATTATCTCAAGATTAAATATGATGTGGATTCTTCGCAGGCTGCTTTTAATGGTCTTTGGGCAAAAATGAACGGGATCAATATCTCCAAGTTTGGCGCTTTAGGGATAACCATCAAAGGAGACAGCAAGGACGGATTTAACGACTTTTTCAAAGTGGAATTGAAAACCAAGGATACCAAGATCGAATCCTATCTTGAAGACATTACGGACAAATGGCAGAAAATTGTGATTCCTTTTGAAGATTTTGAAGGGGATATTGAAGATTTTGACTGGTCCAACCTTGCTGAATTCACGATGGTGTTTGAAGACTGGAGATTTAAGAGCAAGACGGGAACCTATTATATCGATGATATCGTGTTCATACCCAAAAAGGGCGCTACAGTAAAATATGAAGACGTGATGGCAAAACCCGGCAAGCAAGACAAAAAAGAGAAGAAAAAATAATTAAATTTTTATTTGGAATTGATTCTTTTGTAGCCGAGCCCCCTACGGGGAGGGTACCCTCCCCGTAG
>JAFGFC010000139.1 GCA_016931325.1 Spirochaetota bacterium
AAAGGTCTGGCTTCAATAAGATACTTGGCAAAAAAGACAGAGCTGTTCGGCTTTCCGGTGGAATGATAGGAAGGGGCCTGTCCTCCAGCCAGAAAAAGTCCTTTAAGTGTACCTTTACCTGTGATCTCTATGCCTTCCGGAACAAAGGTTCCCCACCTTCGGCTCTGTTCCAGGTCCCACTGGGCCGGATAAAGGTCTAAAAGGTCACCGGAAGACTGGTGCCGGGCCCATTTATATAAGCGTATGTTCAAAGGAGCGGTAAAGATGGTGAAATCAGCCCTGGTCAGGTAGGCGCCTATCCTGGGATCCAGAAAATCCTGCGTATCATTCTGCCACATATCTTTCTGCCGCAGATAAGGGTCGCCGGCTGTGATCTCGATCTGGAATTCTCCTTTGATATAATCCATGGGGTTGGCCAGGAAATTGAGGCGCAGGATGTGGTCCTGGTCAATGGCCCCATAGGGTATCTCTTTTGAAGCAGCCGAATCAGGCACACTGTCGTTGGTATAGCTGTATTTGTTCCTCTGAAGGTTCATTTTAAGAAGCATTTTATATTCCCCGCCGGCCAGGGATAATTTTTTTATTTCCGGTTTTTTTTCATTCTCATCAAAGAGAGGCTCTTCCTCTTGAGAAAAAGCAAAACCTCCGTAGAAAAGAGTCAATAATAAACATATGAATATAACTTTTTTCATAACATCCTCTCTTAAGGCAAGAATTTCAGATCATCGATCCAGATAGTCCCGTTCGAAGGCTGACCGGAAGCATCTTTAAACGTTATGACAAAGACAGCCAGTGTGGTCGACCATCCTGTTGCGTCATCAAAATCAGTGAAAGGCGCCACTATGGTCTGCCAGTCCGCTGACACGCCTCCCGGGAGGTATTTGGTGATAAGCTGATTGCTTTCAGCCGCTACAGCCGTACCCACGGCTCTCACTCCCACCCTTAATCCTCCTCCTGAAGGTGACCCATCCATACTTCCTTTTATTTTGAAGGTGATCGCGTTATAAGCCGAACAATCAAGTCCAAGATTATTAGATACGGTACTGTCAAAAGTGCAGTAAAAACCGAACCATCGGCCGTTAGTGTTCTCTGTCACGCCGATCTTCAATGCGCCGGTATCATGCACGGCATAACCGCTGGGCCGGTTCGTGGCAGAGGGACCGTCAAAAGTGCCCTTGGGACAGGGGTCAGGATTTTTGATCAGGTTATGGGACTGGTCAAGATGGTTAAAATCATCGATCCATGGCGGGGCCGGGCGATCCTGAGCTGAACCCGTATATTCCGGCACGGGCTGAAAAGGATCCCTCATGCATTGTATGAAAATAAATATGATAACTGAAATGATCCATACAAACAAAAATGACTTTTTCATTTTACACCTCTTTTTATCGGATTGCTCAAACCCAATTCTCACTCTCAGCCTCTCCCGCGCAACTTGCGCGCAGTATGACTTCTGATTCTTCGATCAGAACGGATTCAGGATCATATTGTTTATTCACGATCGTTTGGAGAAGCATTTTTGCGCCTATCTCCCCCATCTGCGCCAGAGGTAATTTAACACTGGAAAGTGACGGGTCCAGAACCTCATCGATCGGCATATCATCGATCCCTATCAGGGCGATATCATCGGGTATCTTTTTCCCCATATCTTTCAGGACCTTTATACCGGCAAACGCGAATATATCACTGGCATAGAACATCGCGTCGATCTGCGGATTCTGTTCTATCAGGTTCTTTGTGGCATAAGCGATATTCCGCAAGTTAGAGAAATCATTTTCATATATAACATATTCCGGATTGAATTTCAATCTTTTTTCTTTTAAGGCTTTCTTATATCCCAGGAACCGGTCTTTCCATTCTAATCCCATGGAACTGTCAGGAATGACCAGGCCGATATTCTTTCGCCCCATCTCGATCAATTTTTTTACGGCCTTGAAAGACGCGCTGATATTGTCCATATACACGCATTTCCCGTAATCCAGGAACGTGTTCAAAAAGACAATATAAACGCCTTTTTTAACCAGTTTGGCCAGCGTGATCTCGGTCAGTGATAAAGAAAATAAAAGGATCCCGTTTGTACTGGTGTGCTCCAGAATATTTGTCAAGAACATCTCTTTTGATTTCTCTGATCTCAGATCATCGTACATGTCAATGGTATACCGGATCTTGTGATAATCATTCTCTTTTATCACTTTATCAATGCCGGACTGGATGGTTTCCGTAATGTGAACATCGCATTTCGGGAATATAATAGAGATCACGCGGGGATCAGTTTTATACATACCGCTCTCTCTGGCCTTCATGTAAGGCATATACCCGTATTTCCTGGCAGCCTCTTTTACTTTGATCCTGACATCCGGGCTTATTCCCTTCCTGTCATTCAGAGCCATGGACACGGTCGAGGGAGCCAGATTTAAGATCTTTGCTAATTCTATGATGGTTATCATAATGTTTTAAAATATTTCAATTTACTGAAATTTTTCAGTTATATACTATATTATAACACAAATCCTCAAAATGTCAATATTTTTTTAAAAAAGGAAAAATGGAACAGCCCCATTTTTCCTTTTTTAACCTGGGGCAGGTCCAGACCTGCCCCAGGCTTCAGAGTCAAATGAACATTACACCCACTATAAA
>JAFGFC010000140.1 GCA_016931325.1 Spirochaetota bacterium
ACTTGTTTCAAGAATATTGAACAGATAAAACCTTCCCATAACCTTATTTTTGATCTGAAAAGAAATACAATGAAGACCTATCGCTACTATCATCTTCAAATTCCCGTGAATAATGAACGTTATGATCGTAAAAAAGCCCTCGGGTTTGCCGATGATATCAGAGATCTTTTGATCGATAGTGTAAGGTTGAGGCTTCGAAGTGATGTAAATATCGGCAGTTGCCTTTCAGGAGGGTTGGATTCCTCTTCCATTGTGGCCATTATTAATCTGTTACTGGCAAAAAAAGGGGTGGAAAGAGAACATATCGGAAAGAGACAGAAGACTTTTACGGCTTCTTACCGGAGAGAAAGTGATATCGATGAATCTTTTTATGCCAGGCTTATGATTAAACATACAAAGGCTGACGGGCATTTTATTTATCCTGACAGCCGAGCGCTGTGGAACGAACTGACAAAACTCAAGTTTCATCAGGACGAACCTTTTGGCAGCACCTCCATGTTCGCCCAGTACAAAGTCACGCAACTGGCTTCGGGCTATGTCAAAGTGCTGCTTGACGGACAGGGTGGTGACGAAATATTTGCCGGTTACCCGGGTTATGACGCTGTCTATCTGGCAGACCGATTACGGTCAATGGACCTGAAAGGTATGATCCATTTCATGCTTTCCAGGATCAAAGAGCACAGGGATGGAAAGGTCTTTTCCGCCTTTTTTAAAGGCGCATCTTATATGCTGATACCGGACCATGCAAAGAAATATTTGTTAAAACAGAATGTGGCTGGGATATTGAAACAGATCCCTCAAAGTAAGAGATTTCAGGAGCGGTTCAAGATCGTGAAAAATAAATTTATTTTTCGACTGAATCAAAGATTGGGCTATGATGAGACCCTTTACAGCCTGCCTCAGCTATTGCATTATGAGGATCGTAACGGCATGGCCCATTCGCTGGAAGCCAGGGTGCCGTTCATTGATCACAGGCTGGTCGAGCTGGCATTGAGGATACCGGCGGTTTATAAAATGTATGGAGGCTGGAGAAAGTATATTTTACGAATGGCCATGAGGGATCTTTTACCCGAGCCGATATTATGGCGCAAAGATAAGAAAGGATTTATTACACCTGAAAAAAAATGGTTGTTCGGGCCCGGAAGTCCCGTATTGGATATGGTCAAGACCAGGAAGATAAAACAATACAGCGGTTACTGGATCTGGCGGCTATTCATGGTAAACACGTTCACCCAGAGTTATGGATAACTATCTTTTCATCTGTTATTATTTTCATCCCATCAAGGCTGTCGGTTCAATAAGAAATTCAAAACTGGCCAAATATATATCACGCAAAAATAAATTATTTGTTCTCTCCACTCTGAACAGCCTGCTTTTTCCAAAGGACAGTCTGTTAAAAGATACGAAAACGTTCAAACTTTTTCGAATGCCTACTTTTGATTACCAGACAATCAAGTTACTGCTTTTAAAAATAAATAACCTGTTAAAAAAGAATATTGTTTATTTTAATCCGCATAAAAATATTTCACAGAAATCTTTTTTAAAGGTTGTGGGTCTTTTTCCATTTAATGTTTTATTTGGAGAGGGCGGTTTTTTTTACATTGTTTTTAATATGTTGTGGGGATTTTATTTGATAAAAAGGTTCAACATAACAAGGGTATACACTTCTTTCTCGCCATTTTCTGATATCGTTACGGGATTTATTTTGAAAAAATTATTTCCCCATCTTGTCTGGGTGGCTGATTTCAGGGATCTGCCGGATACAAAAAATCATGGTATTCTGTCCTTTTTAAATGAACGATTATACCGGCTTGTTTTGCGGCACGCGGATGGCCTGAGCGCAGTCTCTAAAGGCCTGGCAAAAACTTTGAGGACATACCGAAAGAATATCCATGTTTTACGAAATGGATTTGATCCGGATGAAGGTGAAACCGGGAGATTGAGAGTTGATTCATTCTCCTTTTTGTATGTGGGCGCGCTTTATGGTTCCCGGCGGGACCCGGGCTTACTTATGCAGGCCCTAAAGGAACTGGTGGACAAGAAACAGGTGGATCCAAAACATGTGAGTTTCCAATATGCCGGAAAAGAAGGCCGTCTTTTTCTGGATAAGGCTGAAGAATACGGGATCAGCTCTTTCTGTTCGGACCTGAAATTTTTGAGCCGGAACAGATCCCTTATAAGACAGAAACGATCCTATTTTCTTGTTATGCTGACCTGGTCATCAAAAGACCAGAAAGGTATTATTTCCGGCAAGTTTTACGAATATCTGAGTGCCAGAAGGCCTGTGATCTGTCTTATCAACGGGTCAAGGGATAAAGAGATCGAAGACATTTTTAAAAGGACAAAAGCCGGGATCGTTGTCTATCACAAAGATCAAAAGAGCCTGGGAGAATTGAAAAGGTTTATTCTAACCCATTATGCCAATTTTAAGAAAAAGAGAACAGCTTATGACTATAATGCCGCAGAAGTTCAAAAATATTCTTACGATAATCTGGCGGAGGAACTGGCCCTGATCTTCCGCAGGGAAGGTAAACAATGTGCCGTATAACAGGATTCCGGGATTTCAGGACCAGAACCGATTATGACCCAACCCGGGTGATCATGAATATGAGGGATACCATGATATACGGCGGGCCGGATGACGCCGGATCCTATGTGAATAAAAAATTCCAGATGGCTCTGGGACACAGACGGTTGACTATCCTTGACCTCACCAGGGCAGGACATCAACCGATGTGTGACAGAACAAAAAAGGTATGGATCACTTATAACGGCGAAGTATATAATTTTAATGAGATAAAAAAAGAACTGATAAAGAAAGGAATAACATTTTCCAGCACATCGGATACCGAAGTGATACTTCAATCCTATAAGCAGTGGGGTATGAACGCCCTTGAGAAATTCAGGGGAATGTTCGCTTTTGTCATCTGGGATGAGACAAAGGAAAAGATGATCCTTGTCAGGGACAGAGCCGGGATAAAACCTCTCTATTACTATTATCATGACGGGGTCTTTCTTTTCAGTTCAGAGTTAAAGGCTTTTTATCAATTCCCTTATTTTAACAAGCAGATCGATTACGATGCTCTAGCCATGTTCCTTCAAACAGGATATATTACCTCCCCGTGGAGTGTTTTTAAATATGTTAAAAAACTTGCGCCCGGTACCTATCTTGAAATAGATAAAACCGGACATATGAAAACCGTTACATACTGGGATGTGGCCCGGTTCTATACCATGCCACCATGGGAAAAAAAAGAGAAACAGATAGAAGAAGAGCTGGAACGATTAATGATCGAGAGTTTCAAATACAGACTGATAGCGGATGTTCCGGTAGGCATATTCTTAAGCGGCGGGATCGATTCTTCCGCTGTCACGGCGCTGCTGCAAAAGAATGTGAAAAAAGCCCTCAAGACGTTCACCATTGGTTTTGAAAAAAAAGAGTATAATGAAGCTGCCTATGCTGAAAGGATCGCCCGGCGCCTGGGCTGTGATCATACCCAGATGGTTCTGAATATGAATAAGGCGTATCCCATCCTGGACAGGATAGAAGAGATCTATGATGAGCCTTTTGGCGACAGCTCGGGGATCCCGACTTTTCTTGTCTCGCAGCTGGCCAGGCAGAAAGTGAAAGTATCGCTCAGCGCGGATGGAGGGGACGAGCTCTTCGCCGGATATACGAAATATGAGATCGTTGATAAATATTATCGCCGGTTCTCACGCCTCCCTCATGTCCTCAGGTTCTTTAGCGCCCAGATGCTGGAACTTTTATCCCCTGAATTCGTTGAAACGTTTTATTCGTATCTGTCGTCTTTTTTACCTTTGCCGAAATACACCAATGTCAAGGACAAGTTCTATAAATTACGGAATGTTATCCGTGAAGATAAACTGAATAATATATTTAAAAAAAGCGGGCATTTTTCAACAGGTAGAGATCTTGAGAAATTGATGTTAGCCTCTTTTCAGGGCAGGAAGACAGAGCATGATCAGGCCTGGCCTGAAAAGATCGACAATTTCTCCGGCATGCAAATGATCGATTTTAAAACTTATATGCCTGATGATATCCTTGTGAAAGTAGACCGCGCTTCCATGCAGAATTCCCTGGAAGCCAGAGAACCTTTCCTGGACCACAAACTGGTTGAATACGTGGCCCGCATACCGGCCTCATTGAAATATAAAAAAGGGATCTCTAAATGGATCCTGAGAAAGATACTGTACCGGTATGTGCCGAAAGATTTTCTGGAAAGACCCAAAATGGGATTCGGGATCCCGCTCTATGTATGGATGAGGGAAAGTATACTGAGAAAATACCAGGACACGTTTGAAGATTCGTTTCTCCAGGCCCAGGGTATCTTTCATGTTACTCATCTCAAAAACATGGTCCAAGGATTTAAAAGAGGGGGAGGGGTAAACGCTCACTTTATCTGGTTTGTCTTTGTTTTTCAGAGGTGGTATAAACATTGGATAGAAAATTAAAATATATCGATATTCTGGTTTTCCTGTATGTCTTTTCACTATGCTTCATGCGTGTGGGGATGAAGGTTTTTCTCTATACCTTTACGCTGGCTGATGCTATACTGATCCTTATTTTTATTCGATACGCCTTGATAAAATTTAATCAATTTCAGCTGGACAGTATCCCCCGAAGATTGATAGGCTTCTATCTGATCTTTTTAACAACTCTTTTTATTTCCTTTCTGGGTATAAAAGATCTCAAAGCCGGTCTTGTCGAGATGATCGCTTTTCTTTATAATCTGGGGGTTGTGGCCCTTTTCTCGCTTTATCTGACTGAAAGGAAAGGATTCGGGATACAGATCCTGTTTTACTCATTTTTTATATCTCTTATCAGCATGATACTGGGATCCTTCCTTGTCCTGAGCCATCTGGATATCAAGGATATCATTCTTTTCAATCATGTCAAGTACATCTTTTTTCTTAAATTCCCCAACCAGATGGCTTTATGGTGTATTATCTGCTTCTGTGCATACATTCTGGGCAAGGAATATCTGGAAAATAAAAAAGGCTGGTTGGGTATCTTTAATTTTATAATACCGGCTCTTTTCTTTCTGGCCATCACCATGAGCGGTTCACGGCTGGGCGCGCTGGTGGCTTTTGTTCTGGTCATTTTCTCCCTGTATCTGGAGATCAAAAAGTTAAGGTGGGTATACAGGATAGTGTACATCGTTATACCTGTCTTGCTGTTCTCTTTTTTTGTCGTGTTCATCAACAGGCAGCAGAATGTGCAGACTGAAATATTTTACAGGGCTTTGCGGATTTTCAAGGATGCCGGCAAAGGTTCTTTTATTGGAGGGGATGTCAGAGAGCAAAATTTCAAAGATGCCCTGACCGCGTTTCAGACGAAACCCGTCAACGGTGTGGGACTCGGTAACGCATGGAAATATTACAGCCAGTGGGAGATACACTCTACCTTGCTTTCGGTTCTGGCTGAAACCGGGATCATAGGCATAATGGGATTCCTTTTGCTTATGGGATATCCTTATTATTATATTTTGAGATATGATCGAAAAATAAAATATTTTATACTCTATTCGTCCCTTATCTTGTTTTCCATGGGGCATTATATTCTGAGGCAGAGGTGGTTCTGGCTTTTTATCGTGTATCTGTTATATTATATGGTCCTGGAGAAGAAAAAAGAGAAACCAGTGCGCAGCCTCCCCGAAGAGGACGGATAAATCTGTGTTCTCTATGTTTAAATAAAATGAAAAAGATCCTGTTTATATCCTGTATATCCACGAACCTTTATCTTTTCAGGCTGGGACTGATGAAAAAGCTGAAAGAAGAAGGATTTGAGATCATTGCCGCCGCCGGCATGGATGATTATACAGATAAATTAAAGCAGGAAGGGTTCAAATTCTTACCCCTGAAGGTTGATAGAAAAGGGTTAAATCCTGTCAAAGACTTTTTACTATTTATAAGGATCATGGCGATCATTAAAAAAGAAAAACCCGATCTGGTCTTGAATTTTACGATCAAACCTGTGATCTATGCATCCTTTTGTGGTTATTTTCTGGATGTAAGGATCATGGATGTGATAACCGGCCTGGGGTATGCTTTTATTCAGGATTCGATCCTGAAAAAATTTATAAAAATTCTGTATCGACTGGCTTTAAAAAAGGCGGATATTGTTATATTCCAGAATCCTGATGACAGAAAATACTTTATTACAGAGGCTATGGTGACAAAACCAAAATCTTTTGTAATTACCAGCTCGGGTGTTAATACCGGCTATTTTTCACCCATGAAAGCCAACAGGGACAAAGGAGTGTCCTTTCTCTTTATTGGAAGGCTTTTATGGGACAAAGGGATAGGAGAATATCTTCAAGCGGCCGGGATAGTAAAGGAAAAATATCCTGATGCACGGTTCAAAATTTTGGGCTGGATCGATAAAGGGAATCCGGCTGCCATTTCGCAAAGGCATTTAGATAAATATATACAAAAAGGAATTGTGGAGTATCTTGGATATCAAAAGGATATCAGGCCTTTCGTCGCTGCCTCTGACGTCGTGGTGCTGCCTTCTTATCGTGAAGGGGTCCCCCATTCGCTGATGGAAGCCGCCAGCATGAAAAAACCTCTGATTGCTACGGATGCGGTGGGCTGCCGGGAGGTAGTGGAACACGGTAAAAATGGCCTGTTGGTCCCCTTAAAGGATCCCAAAGCTTTGAGCGAAGCCATGATTTTGTTGATCAAAAGACCCATGACAAGGATAAAGATGGGTTATCTGGGCCGGAAAAAAATGGAAAAAGAGTTTGATGAAAAGATTGTGGTAAAAAAGTACCATGGCGTTATTTTAAAGGAACTCGAAGAAGAGTGAAGATATGTTTTATTTCACCGTTTGGACGATCGATCCATGTTGAAAAATGGATCGAGTATTTTTCTAAAAAAGATCATGATATCATATTTATTACCATGTCAGATAATGTAAATAAAAGCAGAGAGCGTAAAGTATATTATATGGACCGTCTCCCGAAAATATTTTTCTGGTATAATCTGATAAGGGTCTTTTTTCTTTTAAAGAAACTCAAGCCCGATATTATCCATTTCCATTATATTGCCGGTATTTCATGGGTGGCTGCTTTTTTAAAACGATATTCTTTTATTCTCACTGTCTGGGGAGGCGATGTCTTGCCGGAACAGGACGCTTTTAAAAGGCCTTTTTCAAGGCAGATCATTACAACATGTTTGAAAAAAGCACGTTTTGTCACAGTTCATTCTGCTTTCTTAAAGAAAAGGATGATTCAGATGGGTGTGGAGGAGGAGAGGATTAAATTCATCAGTTTTGGCGTGGATCTGAAAATATTTAAAAAAACACCCCTGGTCCCTTCGCATTTCAGGTATTTAAAAAAGAAAAAGGTGATCTTGAGCATCAGGATCCCCTGTAAGGCATATAATATTGACAGGATTATTGAATCATTCCGGATCGTTTCACAAAAGGTGCCTGACTCCATCCTGTTGATAAAGAAATATCTCTCTGACAGGACCTATTTGAGATATCTTGATGGCTTGATCGACAGACTGGATTTGCGCAAAAAGGTGATCTATATCGAAGAGATGCGATATAAGGAGTTGCCTTTATTGTACAGCGTTTCCGATATTGTGGTTTCCATCCCCTATTCAGACGGATTCCCCATCAGTATTCTTGAATCCATGGCCTGCTCGACTGTTCCGGTCATAGGTGACCTGAAAGAGTATAAAGACGACCTGACAGATGGTGTCAATGCTTTTTTTACGAACATCAATGATATCCATGATATCGCTGAAAAGATTATTTATGGGTTAAACCGCAGGGCAAGAAACAAGGTGATACAAAACAATTTAAAATATGTCAAAAAGCATGATTACCGGAAGAATATGGAAGAAATGGAAAAATTGTATTATGAATTTTCAAAGAGATAAAGATAATGTATATGAGCTAATTCCGAGCCTGAAGGGCTGGTTTCAAAGCAAACCTGGCTCTGAAGACTCGGCTACAGATAATATATGAGGAGGTAAAACGTGATTGCACAAAAAAAATCCCTGTTCGATATCATTGTAAACAAGACAATAGAATGGGGCCTGATCATCTTTGCCGTGGGATCGCCATTTTCAATTTCACTGGCTCAACTGGGTTTTATTACAGCTCTGATCTTCTGGATCGTTAAACTCTTATTTATGAAGGGGATAAGGTTAAAAGGCACTTTTCTTGATGTCTTTATCCTGATACTTCTTGCGGGATTTATCCTCAGCTCGATCTTTTCCATCCAGCCGGTGAAATCCTTGAGAGCCAATCATAATGTCTGGCTTTTTTCCATGCTCTGGCTCTTCTTTAATAATACGGATATGGATCAAGCCAAAAAGGTTCTGAGGATACTATTAATAACATCGATCCTCATGGGTATCTATGGCCTTTTCCAGAGTGTGACAGGCATTGACCTCTGGCGCAATGCGGTCAAGCCTTATGGAATGCATCTTTATGGCGCTGTGGGTGGATTTGGCCTGCATCTGACCTATGGCGGATATCAGATGATGACCGCTTTGATTCTTCTGGCAATATCCCTGTTTGGTCTGAATGAGATGAAAGGATCGACAAAGGTCCTTGTCATTGTTTCCACTGTTATTCTGATCTTGTCCGTTGTGGCCAGCTTTGCCAGAACAGCCTGGATGGGATTGTTTGCCGGGATGATCTTTTTGGGTATAGCGGGATTTTTTACCGGCGCCAGAAAAACGTCCTGGATCATCCTTGGCGCCCTGGCTCTCATTATCATTTTGATCCTGTCGTCCTGGGATATGAGACAGAGATTCTATCAGATCTTTCTGGACCTAAAGCAATCAGCCAGAACACAATTATGGGGAGGATCACTGGAGATGATCAAAGATCATCCGATCTTTGGGGTCGGCAGCGGCATGTTCAAAAGTCATTTTCTGAAATACCGGCCGGACTATGTGGGTTCTTACGGGCATACGCATAATGATTGGCTGGCTATTTATCTCAGAGGAGGACTTGTCGGATTTGCAGGATTCGTTCTGATGTATGTTTTTTATTTTAAAAATATGATCAGATGCTCCATCGTTGCCTATAAAAACGACAAGCTGAAATTTTCTCTCTGTCTTGGTTTTATGGCGGCTATTATCAGTTTTATGGTGGCCGGATGGGGACAGAACTATTTTACGGATTCTGAAAATGCCATGCTGTTCTGGTTTGTCATGGGCATCTCTATAACATTCTACTATGGGACAATGAAAAAGAACAGGTTAAAAAGCAAAGCATGAAAAAAAAGATCATATCGATCATAGGCGCCAGGCCTCAGTTCATTAAATGCGCTCCGCTGTCAGGGGTTCTGAGAGAACAGTATAAAGAGATATTGGTCCATACAGGACAACATTATGACAGGAATATGTCCCGGCTGTTCTTTGAAGAATTGAATATCCCATATCCGGACTATAACCTGGGTATCGGGAGTGGTTCGCATGGAGAGCAGACCGGAAAAATGCTTCAGGCGATCGAAAAGGTACTACTGAAAGAAAAGGGGAACCTTGTCCTCTGTTACGGTGACACAAACTCCACGCTGGCCGCTGCTCTGGCAGGCGCCAAGTTGAATATTCCCGTGGCTCATGTGGAAGCGGGATTAAGGTCATTCGACAGGAGTATGCCGGAAGAGTCCAACCGCATTATCGCTGACCATGTCAGTGATTTTTTGTTCGTTCCTTCAAAGGCAGGCATGAGAAATTTGAAAAAGGAAGGGCTTGAAGACCGGGCTTATATGGTTGGCGATATCATGTACGATGCCCTTTTGGAAAATATTCCCATAGCCATGAAGCGATCTGACATTATGGACAGGATGGCTTTGAAAAAGAACGAATATTACCTGGCCACCGTTCACAGGGCCTCTAATACAGATGACCGGCAGAACCTGGCAAAGATCCTCCAGGCCTTTACTGAGCTGGATAAGGTCGTCGTCTTCCCCGCGCATCCCCGGACAGCCGGATTTATTAAAAAGTATTCAATTCAATTTGACAAGAAAAAGGTCAGGATCATTCCTCCTGCAGGATACCTCGATATTTTAAAGCTGGTCAAATACTGTTCCAAAGTTTTGACAGATTCAGGAGGCCTTCAAAAAGAAGCCTTTTATCTGAAAAGACAGGTCGTGGTGCTGAGAGAAGAGTCAGAATGGACAGAGCTGGTCGAACACGGCGTTTCCAGGCTTGCCGGAACAGACAGAACACGGATCATAAAATATGCCCTGACTGATTTTCGGTCAAAATGGAATTTTTACCCTTATGGAAAAGGGGATACAGCAGAAAGAATTATGAGGGTTCTCAAGAATAATATTTGAAAGAGGGACCTTTTTTATTGACAAATTACTCCTTCATGATTAATATGTAAGACTGATTGCTTTTAACTGCCAATGATGGCAAAAAAATGATCATCAAGATTATTTATCTTTTTATTGATATTGTGCTGGTAAGCGGCGCTGAGATGCTGGCTTTTATGACCAGGCTGGGTTATCCTCTTCAGGAGATCTATTTGCGGGATTATCAGGCCAATCTGGTTTTCATTATTATCATAAGGGTCTGGGCTCTGTATTCAGCCCGGGTCTATTCGGATAAAATTAAAAGCTATATGGTCATCTCTAATGCGGTCTTAAAGGCCACGATCCTGAGCACGGTCATTATTGCTGCTGTCACATTTTTTAACAGGACCCTTTCCTATCCCCGTTCTGTTATTGTTATTTCCTTTGCCTATACTCTTGTCCTTTTATGGATCAAATATTTTTTTTACTGGAAATACTATATTATTAAAAAAGAGAAGAGGCGTGTGCTGATCATAGGAGCGACAGAAGCGGGGAAAAATGTGGTGAAAGGATCGTTCTCGGCCAAACACTGGGAGATCGTGGGTTTTCTTGATGATAAATTAAAAAAAGGAAGAAAGGTGATCCATCAACTGAAGGTTTTAGGCAAGATAGGTGATCTCGGATCTCTTTATGAAAAACATCGTATTAATCTTATTGTGCTGGCCATTCCTGATGAGAAAATGGAATTCAAGTTGAAAGTCATGGCCCAGTGTGAGGAATACGGACTCAGCTATATCATCGTTCCCAGCTTTTATGAGATCCTGACAGGCCGGGCCAAACTGGATGATATCGAGGACATGGCGGTTCTTGAACCGGCTCCCCCTTCCTTTAATCTGTTCAACCGAATCTTTAAAAGGTTGTTTGATATCATAGTTTCATCTGTTATTCTGATATTATCCAGTCCTGTTTCACTTTTGATCACTGTCTTGATCAAAATCACATCAAGGGGCAAAATATTCTACAAACAGCAACGAGCCGGGCAGGGAGGCAAGCCTTTTTGTGTATATAAATTCAGGACCATGGTGGAAGGCGCGGATAAAAAAGGTCCTGTCATCACCAGAAAAAAGGATAAAAGGATCACATCCTTTGGCTGGTTCCTCAGGCGGTTCAGCCTGGATGAAATCCCCCAATTCCTTAATGTCTTAAAAGGCGATATGAGCCTGATCGGTCCGCGGCCGGAAGTGGTTCAGATCGTGAAACGCTATAAAAAATGGCAACGCCGGGTTTTACGGTTCAAACCGGGAATTTCAGGGCTGTCACAGGTCAGCGGAAGACAGGATCTGGATATTGATACCAAGTTAAGACTGGATCTTTATTATATTAATAATTATTCATTGCTTCTTGATCTGGAGATCATCTTCAAGACTATATTTGTTGTTTTAAAAGGCGAAGGCGGATATTAATGGATCGAAAATTGTTGATCATCAACATTGTGCTGGATTTTGTTCTTTTTATTTTCTCTCTCTTTTTCGCTCTCTGGCTCAGGTTTAACACAGAGATCCCTTACTTTTACCTGACTGTGCTATTCAAGACGGCAGGGTTTATTGCCGCGGGAAAAATATTGATCCATGCGGTCATGGGGGTTTATCGGATCATTGTCAGGTTCATGCATACGTATGATGTCCTGACTATTGTGAAGGCCAATGTGATCGCTACTTTTCTCTTTGGACTGGTCATTCTGGCTTCGAAACTGGCAGGATCAAATCTGTTTCTCTACCCGCGTGCCGTTGTTATCATTGATTTTATCCTGAGTCTTTTTGTGATACTGGGGATCAGGTTTTTACAGCGATTTTTTATTAAAACGGGAAAAACAGTATTTAAAGGCAAAAAGACCCGCGCTTTGATCGTGGGAGCCGGAGAAGCCGGCAGCATGGTCTTGAGGGAGATCAGGAATCATCCTGCTTCCGGCATAAAGGTATTGGGATTTATTGATGATAACAGACAAAAGATAAATATGTCAGTGGGAGGGAAGAGAGTTCTGGGCAACCGGGAGGATATCATCTATTTTGTAGATAAATTAAAGATCGATCTGGTCATTATCGCCATACCGTCAGCCAGACCAGCGGAATTGAACCATATCGTGGATATTGCTGAAAAAACAAAAGTGAAAATAAAGATCGTTCCTTCCACCTATGAGATCATCACCGGTGATGTAAAGTTTGAACAGATCCGCGATATAAAAATTGAGGATCTTTTAGGCCGTGAGGAGATCAAACTTGATACAAAAGAAATAGAGAAATACATTAAAAATAAAAATGTCCTTATTACCGGCGCCGGCGGTTCTATCGGGTCTGAAATAGCACGTCAGGTGAGCGGATTCAAACCAAAAGATCTGATCCTTCTGGGGAAGGGGGAGAACAGTATCTTTAACATCCACAGGGAGCTGGCTAAAGACTTTCCGGGGATAAAAGCAGAACCGGTTGTATGTGACATCAGGGATGAGCAGAGGCTTGAACGCATCTTCAAACAATACAAGATCGATGTTGTCTTTCACAGCGCGGCGCATAAGCATGTTTTTTTAATGGAGCTGGCTCCTGACGAGGCGTTTAAAAATAATGTTATCGGTACCTTGAACCTGGTCAGGGCAGCCGTGAGAAAGAAGGTCAAAAGATTTGTTTTAATATCAACAGATAAAGCGGTCTACCCGAAATCCGTTATGGGGATAACCAAGAAGATCGCCGAGAATGCCGTGCTCTCATTTGCCCAGGCAATGAACAGAACCACAAAATTTATGGTTGTCCGTTTCGGCAATGTTTTTGGAAGCCGGGGCAGCGTCATCCCCATATTCAGGGATCAGATAAAAAAAGGCGGGCCTGTGACCGTCACCCATCCTGATGTGAGCCGGTATTTTATGACCATCCCGGAAGCGGTTCAGCTGGTGCTTCAGGCCAGCGGACTGGGAAGAGGCGGGGAGATCTTTATTCTGGATATGGGTGCACCGGTGCGGATATCTGATCTGGCCAGAAGAATGATCCATTTGAGCGGTTTTGAGCCTGACAGGGATATCAAGATCAAATATATCGGTCTTGGGCAGGGAGAAAAACTGAATGAAGAACTTTACGAAGCGCGGGAACATATTGTAAAAACAAAACATGAAAAGATACTTTCCGCCATACCGCCGAAAATAAAAAAAAGCAGGCTGTTGGATGAGATCGAAACGGCAGAAAAAAGGATCGACGGGCTATCCCGCGGGGGAACAGTCAGGCTTTTAAAACATTTGTTATCGCTCAACTGACTTTAACGGCAAAGGTATTTCTTCAGAAGAACTTTTAATTTTTTATAGATATCTTCAGGCGCCAGATCGTTCACGCATCTGAGTGTCTGGCCCTCTAACCGGCACTCCAGTTTATTACAGGGGGCGCAGTTTAATCTTTTTCTGATAGTAGCATATCGTCCGGTGTCCGGCGGATTCCAGCTCTTTTCCGTTGTGGCGCCGAACACGGTCAGGGTAGGGATTTTAAGAGCTGTGGCCAGGTGTTTGGGGCCCGTGTCGTTGGTTAAAAAGTAGTTGAGATGGGAGATAATACCGGCCATTACCCCGATGGATATCCCATCCGATATCAGGATAAAATATTTGCCCGGCTGTAATTTCTTTTTGATCTTCAGGATACTCTCCCGGTCATCCTTTCCAAAAAGAAAAAGGACCCTGGTTGAAGAAAAATCCTTTTTGATCATACTCGCCAGTCTGGCGAAATGTTCCGCCCTGTACTGTCTCACAGGATATTTTGCCGAGACAAAGATACCCACCATCCTGTCATTTTTCTTTATACCGGCTTTTTTCAAGATATCCTGAGCCTGCTTTCTGTCTTTATCAATCACATAGAATTCCGGCATAAAATCATTAAAATTTCTCAATCCCAGAAATTTCAAAGGATAAAGGCTTTTTTGAGCGCTGTACAATATTTTATTTAGCTTGAACCTGTAATTATAGAAAAAATTGCGTGAAATGTCCTTGCCGATCCTCACTCCGGCTTTCGCGAACAGGGTAATGGCAGAGGAAGTGGGATTGTTAATATAATCGATGGTAATATGATAAGTTGAGAAAAGGAGTTTGAAATAAAAAGCCAGTTTTGACAGGTTGTTCCTTTTCAGGACAAGGACCTTGTTGATATACGGGTTGGCCCCGATCGCTTCCCGGGCTGACGGATAGACCACAATATCGATGACACATTGAGGGAACATCTTTTTCAGGTTACGAAAAACAGCGGATATGAGAACTGTATCACCGACAGGTTTAAGCCGGATGATCAGGATTTTTATCTCTTTTAACTTTTTTAATCTCTCTTTTAATGGCATGATATAACTCTTCCAGGTCGATCGTTTCGTGGCAGACGAGAGAATCGCAGTCAGGTTTCCAGCAGGGGCTGCAATCCACTTTTGAAATGATCTTCTCGCCCCGTCCGTACAGATCGATCTCGGCGGCGCAGGATACATTGTACCAGACCACCATCTCTTTTTTAAGGGCGATCCCGATATGCATACCCAGCGTATCAGCCGTGACAATAATATCGGCAATATCCATGGCAGCCATACCGGTTTTCAGTCCTTCTTCTGTGGGTGTATTGATCACATTGAATTTCAAAGAGGAGACGATGGTCTTGTTGATAAAGGTCTCATTTTTCCCGCCAAAAAGAGCAATTTTAATTTCAGGATGATCTTTATGCAACCTCCGGATGATCTTGATAATATTTTCTTTTTTAATCTTTTTATGAGGATAAAGAGGCGAGCATCCTGTATTGAACCCGATCACCACGTCATTACCTTTAATTTTATATCTTTTTTTTAAATTATTAACGAATCGTTTCTGGCTTTCATCCAGTTCAAGGATATATTCATCTCTTTTATAGTCAAGACCGAAAGTATCAGCCAGGATCTTCTGCCCGGTGAGACGGTTCTGTTTGAATTTTAATGCGTCATTCAACCCCATTTCATAATTATATTGAGCTTCTTTGTCAAAAGGGATCACAACGCCGTAAGAGTTCATACTGAATCCCTTTTTTATCCCCGAGTCCATTTCCCCGGCGAAAGCCGCGCTTTTAAGGGATTTGTCGGCATTCAGGACCAGATCGAATCTCATTGATTTGAGAATAAGAAAAGACTCGAAACCAAACGGCATGACCCTGTAGATCAAAGGATTATTTTCCAGCAGGGGCACGGCGGAACGGTCAGTTACCCAATAGATCGTGCTTTGAGGATATTCTCTTTTTATGGGTTTTAATGAAGCCGTTGTCATGAGTACATCTCCCAGGGCATCAAGATTAATGAGAAGGATCATTTTTCCTTTGGGTGTATAATGGTTGCAGCCAAGGCAATTTTCTCTTTTATAGTAACAGGGTTTATACCCGTCAAACAGCTGACAATCTTTACGGAATTTTTCCATAGCCGATAATTTATTGATTTATATAAAAAAATCAAGTGAAACATAATTCTTGGATAGTAATCGATTTGATCGGATTCTTGCCATCCCTGCCCCGTGGGATTTCTCAACGAGAAATCCCCGGGGTTAAGTCCCTGGAATTTTCCCTGACAATTCCTAGGGAGCGAATCCGACGACCCTCAGGAAGCGGGGAGTGTCAAATCTTTCATGGATGTGAGAGATTTGACCCCAACAAACCTCCTGTTTGTGATCAAATCTTTACCATCCCTGGTAGATTTGATCCGATCCGCTTCCTGCGGATCGAAAAATAAGTTGACTTTGCCCTCTATTTTAGTATTATATTATCCTTCGTTGTTTAATGATCGTAAGTTTCATTAATCCTTACGATAGAGTTTATATGGAAGTAACCCACGAAATATTAAAAAAGATTCCCAAGCTGGATCTTCACAGGCACCTGGATGGTGCCTTAAGCGCGTCTACCATAAAACGGATCGCCAGAAAACAGAATTACACGCTACCCACAGAGGATCCTGATGAATTAGCGAAATATGTGCAGGTATCTCCCTATTGTCGTTCCCTGGCAGAATTTTTAAAGGCCTTTGAAACCTTTTATCCTTTATTAATGAATCCAAAAGCCATGGAGATAGCGGCTTATGAGGTGAGCAGGGACTGTTTTGAGGATAATGTGAAATATTGCGAGCTGCGATTTGCTCCGGTTCTTCAAGCTAAAGGGGATTACAGTATGGAAGAGATACTGGACGGAGTCTTAACCGGATGTAAAAAGGCCCATGATGAACTGGGTATCATCAACCCTTTGATCCTGTGCTGTTATAGAAGCGAAACGCTTGAAAGTTCCATCCAGACTGTTAATCTTGCTCTGAAATACAGACACAGAGGTATCGTGGCTGTTGATCTGGCCGGGGACGAGGAACATTTCCCGGCTAAAATACATAAACAGGCTTTTGATCTGGCTTTAAAAAATCATATGCCTGTTACCATCCATGCGGGAGAGGCCGGAGGAAGCGAAAATATCAAAGAAGCGATTAATGTGATGGGAGCGACAAGAATAGGCCATGGAATAAAGGTCGTTAATGATCCTGAGCTTTATCAGGAGGTCAAAGTGAAGCAGATCCCTCTGGAAATGTGCCTGACAAGCAATGTTCAAACCACGGTGGCCAGTGATTATATCAGCCATCCGTTTGAACAATGCTATCGTGATGGCTTGAAAGTAACGATCAATACAGATGATCCGGGTGTAAGCCATATTACCCTGACCGATGAGTATTTTCTCCTGAAGCAGTACTATCATTTTTCCTGGGATGATATTATCAAAATAGCATCCAACAGCCTCACCTCTTCTTTTACAACAGAAGAGAGAAAAGAAAAACTGAGATCAGAGATGAAAAAAGAGATGGAATCCATTCTGGAAAGAGAAGTTGATATTTGAAAAAGGAACGGTTCTTTCAGCACAAAGAACCGTCCCTTTAAGGGAGCGAAGATGAAATTAGGCAGAAACTTTACGAATTTGTTGCATTACAATTATTTAACAGATGAGGAAAAAAAATTATTGGAGAAAGGCGAACTGAATTCAGAAGATGTGGGGGCGCTTTGTTCTGTCAGAAAAAAAGCTGACATTTTAGGCCAGATCGAGGCGGCCAAAGAGATCGGTTTCTCTCATATTGAACTGGATGGGGCCGTTCCGAACCCTTTCCTGGAATTCACACGTTCTGAGATCATAGAGGTCAAGGAAGCCCTGAAAAAAGAGAAGATGACGATCTCGTTTCATCTGCCCTATACCTTCGTTGGCGCGGCGGTCTGTGCCATACAGAAAGAGGACAGAGAACTGTCTGTAGAATTGCATAAAAAATATCTTGAATTTGCCGGCCATCTGGGATGTCTGTCGGCTGTCATTCATCCGGGGGGCATTCCGTTTTATCATGCCAGGTCACGTTATATCCAGGAGTATAAAAAAGGTCTTTTAGAATCTCTGATGGAGCTGACGGATTTTGCCCAGGCCAGAGAGATCAAATTGCATCTGGAGAATGAAACAGCCTTTCATAATTTTGTTTTTACGCCGGACGAGCTGCTGGAGGTGGTCAGGACGATCAGGGATAAAGGAAAGGAACTTTATCTTAATCTTGATATCGGCCACTGGTTTACGGTTATTGATGAAGGCTTTCAGGTGCCGGAGCAGCCGGAAAAGGTGATAGAAAAATTCCCATCCGAGTTTTTATACGAACTTCATCTTAATGACTATGTCCCGGACGAAAAGATCTTTCACCCGCCTCTGCATGAGGGGTTAGGCCTTTTAAAAAAAGATAATTTAAAACGGTATTTTGAGATCGTGCAGAGAAAAGGGGTCAAGTTAGTGGTAATAGAGACAGCGGTCAGGAGAAAAGAGGATCTGGAACACGGTATGGATATTGCCAGGAAAGAGAGCCTTTTTATACAAGAGATCCTTAAGAACAGTAATAAAAAAGCAAAGTTAAAATGAAATTGAACAAGCGTTATATATTTCTTCTGGGCCGGCCCGGTTGCGGCAAATCAGCTGTTTATAACCAGCTTGTCAGAAGGCTTAAAGAGGAGAATTTAGCCGATGAATTCCCGAGAGTCGATGATTTCCCCAAGCTCTGGAAATTGTTCCAGGAGGATACCCGGCAGAAAAGGTCAAGAAGAACAGAAGATGGCGGGTATAAGGTGACGGATGATACGGTCTGGGACGATCTTTTAAAAGAAGTGAATCAGGATATTCTGCCCATGAGCAGGGAAGGAAGGATCGTTTTTGTGGAATTCTCGAGAGATAATTATACCAGGGCTTTTAAGAATTTTGATCCAAATCTGCTTGACAGGGCGATGGGTCTTTATATCGATGTTCCTTTTGAGATATGCTGGCGGAGGAACGTGGCCCGGCATGAAAAAGCCAGGGCTGAAGGCACAGATGATCATCTTGTTTCAAAAGAAGAAATGGAAAAAACTTACCTGCACGATGATGGCCTTGAGTTTGCTGACAACTCCTCTTTCCCGGTCGAAGTCATTGATAACTCAAAAGAGGGGGAGGATTCCCTGAACAAGCAGATAGAAAAGATCGTTAAACTGTTAAAAGAAAAATATACTGATGAGTTATAAAGAAACAGATTATCCGTTAATATTCAAGACCTTGAAAAATTTGTCCGAGCTATATCAGAATCCGGCTCTTATTTACAAGATCGTTGAAGAGATATACAGGAATTATAAATATATCCCCCTGTATCCCGGTATACTGCATGATACAGTATCCCGCATGGTTGTCAGATCATCGGCCGGTAATATAAAAGAAAAAGACTGGATCAGCTTTGAATCCGGTCAGGTGAAATATTCAGGAAGGGTCAAATCGATTAAAAAAGGGATCATTTATCTGGAGAACGTCACACGGGTCCAGTTTAATAAAAAAATGCATATTGGTCAGAAACGAATAAAGAACATTATCAGGATAAATGAAAAGCAGCTCAAACAGGACTGGCCAATGCTTATCTATGAGGAGAAATGAGATGGCCTCAAAATTGTACTGGAAAAAAGGCGAGACCTATCTGATCAGGGGTGAGAATCATTTCAGTCTGCTTGAAGGGGCTGTGGAAGCCATTGGAAAAAAGATCCTGAAAGGGGAAGAAGATTCTATCCCTTCAGGCAAATGTATCCCTTTTGAGATCCTGACCGACTCAACCGTCTCTCTTGATGATGTAAGCCGGGCCAGTAAAGTTGACAGCCGGACCATTCCTTCGGAATGGGATGAACTCCTGGAGCGTATTAAAAAAGAACAATGTAAAAGAATTATCATTCTGGGCCAGATGGATACGGGAAAATCATTTTTATCAACTTATCTGGCCAATAAACTGATCCAGAACAATAAGAAAATAGGGATTATCGATTCTGATCTGGGTCAGTCAGATATTGGTCCCCCGACCACCATGGGTTTGACGATTTTGCGCGAGCCATTCCTTTTTTTGTCCAAATCAGAGATACACAGCCTCGAATTCGTTGGCGCGCTCTCTCCGGCCCTTCATATCTCACCTTTGATCGCTTCTTTCAGCAAGATCATTGAAAAAGCCAAAGGATCCAGTGATATCGTGATTATCAACACCGACGGATGGGTGCATGGTGACGGCGCCCGTTCCCTGAAACTCACTCAGCTGGATATTTTCAAACCGGATATTGTTGTGCTGTTGCAGCGTCAAGGGGAATGTGAGCACCTCGTAAAAACTGTCTTTCCCGGGTCAAAAGTGATCCGGCTCAAGGCCTCCAGCAAGGCTTCGGAAACGAGCAAAGGCGACCGGGATTCCCTTAGAAATCTTTCTTCACAGAAATTTTTTACCAATTCCAAAGAGTTTGTCCTGTCGTTCAATGAATTTGAAACAGAACGATGCTTTTTCAAGACAGGAACCCGATCAAATGCCATACCGCAAAAAGTAAAAGAGAATGTCATCTATCTGGAAACATTCCCTTCCTTTGAAGGCTGTCTTGTCGTTTCTGAAAAGCGCTTGAATGCGCAGCAGGTCAATATATTGAATACACATCATTATACGATGATCAAAAATATACTCAGGGGAGACGAAAGAGGGATGATCCTGGGCCTTCTGGATGAAGGGAAGAATGTTCTGTCACTGGGTATTCTCAAAGCCATTGATTTTAAAAAAGAAAAGATAAAGATCATATCTCCGTTTCAGGGGAACATTTCCAGAATAAAGATCATTCAGTTCGGCTCGATACGATATACGGAAGAGGGAAAAGAGAACGGGTTTGTGGAACCCGGATCAATTTAGATTATGGTCATTAATTTTTCCGAGCCTAAAGGCTCGGCTACAGAATTTTGAATTATACCATGAAATCAGATACAATAATACGATTGGGCGACAAATTCCTTTATATTGATATAGTGAAAACTGATGCCGGGAATATCCGTATCGGAACCATGCCGGAACTTTCCAAGTATCTTTTAAAAAAAAGGATCAAGATCGGTTATGTTATCCTGCCGGCACCGGAAGCGAGTCAGGCAGGAGATAATTATACAGGCGAGGAGTTCCTGTGCTGGAATAAGATCAGGAACAGGGATATGTCAAGCATCACCTACATGGGTGAAAAAAAGAATGTGCAGTATCTTTATAAAAAACTTTTGCAAACCGTGAACTGGGCTTTTAACAGATCAAAAACAAAGCTGGTAAAAACCAGACGTCTCCAGAAAATATTCAGGAAAAAATATCTGAAAAACGGTTCTGATCACCATTTTGGGAAAGATGTTCGCCTCCGCCTGGAGGAAGATAATATTATCATCTCTCAAAAAGGGCATGTTATCTACGACCGATCGAAAGAAAGGAAAAAACAGGATATCGATGGTGAGGTCAAGGCCTTGCTGGCGAACATAAGGTCAAAACGCGAATATATCAATCATCTTGAGATCATTCCCCTGGGCGTGGGGAACGGGTTTCGCGGCCATACCAGTAATTTTCTGATAAAGTATGCCGACAGGCGTATCTGGGTGGATGTTATGGCCAGGCCGTTTCTGGCCTTGAAAAAGATCAAGTGTCACTGGGACAACATTACAGATTACTTTATTTCACATATTCACGAGGATCATGTGGAAGGATTTACCGCTGTGCTGGAGCGGGCCTCGCTTTACTCTAAAAGGATCAATATTATTACGACTAAAAAAATATTCAAAATGCTCAAGAAAAGGTATTCTTACCTTTTCCCGGATTTTCATCTTCTGGTTCACCATGTGAATATTATTCCCCATTATACATTGCCGTATTATCATGGTTATCTAACGGTCAGGTTGAATCATCACGTTCTGAAAAGCGGCACGCTGGGACTCAAGGTTCAGTTCAAGAATAATGTTTTTGCGCTTTCAGGAGATACGAAATATGACTCTCATCTGGCCCGCCGGTTGAGAGGGAAACCTTCATTTGATCCCAGCTGGTACAATGATTGTCATCTGGTTTTCCATGAGGTAGAATTTGAGGATCCGAATAACGCGCATACCTATTATAAAGAAGTGAAAAAGATCGCTTCCCGGATCCATGGACAGGTACTGGTCTATCACAGCAGCTCGGCCAGATATCTCATGGAAGGAGCGAAAGAATATAAACGGTACATTATCAAGAAGGGCAAAGTCAAGGTGAAGGATCTGTAAAGTACTATGTTCAAAGTTCTATGTACTATGTTAGAAGAATAAGAAATATGAATAATCTTTATACATGTGTACATAATTGAAAAGGAAAAACAATGAAATTAGGCAGGAATCTAACAAATCTTTTTACCATTGAAATGTTATCAGAGAAGCAGAAGGACCTGATCCTTTCCGGGAAAGAGAATATGTTTGCCATGAACGCCTGGGGCGGATTGAAAATGAAAGCGGATATTAATAATCTGGCAGCGATCGCGCGAAAATTAAATATTCATCATCTTGAACTTGACTGTGACGTGCCCTCCCCTTACCCGGAATTTTCAAAAGAAAAGAGAAGGCAGTTAAAACAGATATTCAGAGACAATGGCCTTACTCTTTCTGTTCATCTGCCTTATACCATGAGCGCTGTTTCCAATATCGCTTCCCCTCAAGCAGGAGAAAGCCAGAATGCTGTTCTTATGGCGAAAAAATATATTGATTTTGCTGTGGATGCGGGAGCCCTTTATGTTAATATTCATCCGGGAAAGGCGCCTTTTTATTTTAATTCTGTTCATTTTTTGAAAACATTGGAAGAGAATATGGTTAACAGCCTGTACGCGCTTGTAAAGTATACGGAAGATAATTCTGATATTAAATTTCATCTTGAGAATAACACCGCCTTTGACGGGTTCTACTATAATATAGACGATTGTCTTCGTGTTGTGAAAAAAATCAGAGAACAGGGAGCAAAAAGCATTTATTTCAATTTTGATATCGGGCACTGGTTCACCAGGGAGAGTATTAAAGAAAAATTGCCTGTGGATCTTTTGTCGCCCATGAAGGATATCCCCTCTGATATGGTCTGGGAATTCCATCTCAATGATTTTATTACCGAGACAACAACGTTCCACCCGCCACTGATGGAACAGAAAGGGCATTTAACAAAAGACAGGCTCAAGGAATATGCGGCCATTATTAAAAAACTGGGGGTTGAGTTATTGCTACTTGAGACAGCGTTTCATACAACAGATGATCTAAAGAACAGGTATGATATCATCCACAAAGAAAACGCGTTCATCGAAGAGATCTTTGGAGTAAAATGGTGAAGAATATAAAAAACCCTTTTATTATCCTTCTGGGCCGGCCCGGTTGCGGGAAATCAGCTGTTTTCAAGATACTAACGGAAAAGTTCAAAGATAAGGGAATAGCCTGTGAATTTGAGCGGATCGATGATTTTCCTATACTGAAAGAGCTTTTAAATATGGATGTTGAAGGTAAAAGGCATGAGAAAAAAGACGGAGGTTTTGCTGTTACAGATTGGACCATCATCGACGAAGTTCTGCAGGTGATCAATAAAAGGGTATTGAAAAAAGCAACTGAGACCAGGATCATATTTATAGAATTTGCCAGAGCCAGTTATACCCGGGCCCTGAAAAATTTCAGCCAGGACTTTTTAAATAATTCTGTTATCTTGTACATCAAGGCCGATTTTCAGACGTGTCTTCAGAGGAATGAAGAACGCTTTCTCCGGGCTGAAGGAAAGGACCTGGATTCTCATATCGTTCCGCCTGATCTGATGAAAAGTTACTATAAAGATGATGATATTGAGGACTTGCTGGAAACGAAAGGAGAAGAGTATATCAGAAAGAACATGCATGAAAAGGTTTTTATTCTGGATAACAATGAGAAGGGTTTAGACCGTCTGGAATCTAAATTGGACCATTTTGTTGAATTTTACGTTAAAGGCACAAAGAATTTATGAAAGTAAAGTACAGGAAATTAGAGACCATTCGCGAACTGTTAGAGGATCTGGAAGTAAAAAATCTCTCCCGCTACGCTTCCCTGAGTTCCCGTTCCAGAGGCCGGATAAAAGAGGAATCCTTTGATCCTGTCAGGACGATCTATATGCAGGACAGGGACCGTATCCTGCACTCGGAGTATTTCAGAAGATTAAAACATAAAACCCAGGTGTTCCTTTCCGCTACCAGCGATGAAAGCTACAGAACAAGGCTGACCCATACTCTGGAAGTGGCTCAGATAGCCCGGACCATCGCCCGCGCGCTGCGTGTTAATGAGGATCTCACAGAAGCTATCGCTTTAGGCCATGACCTGGGGCATACGGCGTTCGGCCATGCCGGTGAAGAAGAACTGGACCAGTTGATAGAGGAAGGATTCAAGCATGCCTTACAGAGCCTGAGAGTGATCGATATCCTGGAAAAACCGGGCGGAATGAACCTGTCCCGGGAAGTAAGAGACGGTATTGGCAAACACTCCAAAGGCGGTAAAAAATTATTGCCTTTTGACGAGCCTGACTGTCCGTTAACGCTGGAGGGTGAGATCGTGCGGGTATGTGATTCCATCGCTTATATTAATCATGATGTGGATGACGCGATCCATTCGGGTATCATGAATCTTGATCAACTGCCAAAAAGCTGCGTGGACACACTGGGGGAAAGGCATTCTCAACGGATCAGTATCATGGTTTATGATATTATCTCTCACAGTATTGATAAACCACATATCCATATGAGCGATTCTATTCTGGAAGAGACAGAGCGGCTTCGTAATTTCCTTTTCAGTCATGTTTATGTGCTGCCGAAAATTGACAGGCCCTCCAGAAAAGCCGCCAGGATCCTGAAGGAACTTTTTGAATACTTCATGGCGACGCCGGATATCCCCTATAAGGTGTTAAAAAAGCTGGAAAGAAAAGGCGAAAGAAAAGAAAGGATCATTATTGACTATCTGGCCACGATCACGGACCATGAAGCCCTGGAGATATACGTAAAAATATTTGGAATTAAAAAAGACCTGAAATCATTGTATAGATCGATCTTGATCCCGCCCCTTTTGAACTTCTGATTATATCGTTCCACATTATTGTGGTTTTTCGTTTGACGATTGCAAATATATTAATTGATAGTGAAATATTGTTGTAGTTTATCGTTGTTTGATTTAGTAAAACGATTTGGTCAAATCCAAACCATCCATGTCCCGTGGAATTTCTCACTGAGAAATTCCCGGGATTTGATCCCCGCAATTCTTTGAATTGCGGGGGAGGGATTTGACCC
>JAFGFC010000141.1 GCA_016931325.1 Spirochaetota bacterium
TGAAAGGGATCGAAAAGAACGCCCGTATCGGTTATGACGTGCCGGAAAGCATCAATCAACTCCTGCAGGACATCACGGTCTTAAGAGATCATTTCCATATTCAGATGGAAAAAAATAAACGGTTCACCGGCGGCATGAAGTATCTTTATGCGTTGAAGAGCATGGATGAAGTCTCTCTGGATGAATTTAAAAAGATCTACTTTGCCGGACTTTTTGGAATGACCGGTTCTGAAAAAGAGATCGTCAAGAAATTATGGCAGAAAGAACAGGCTGAGATTATATGGGAAGGGTCTCCGGATGAATGGGGTATCCTGCATTCGCTTGTCAATGACTTTAAGGCTCAGGTAGAGGAAGTTCCGGTCAAACAGGTTGGCGAGCCTGAAATAAAGATCTATTCCGGATTTGATGTTCATTCGGAAATACTAAAGACAAGGCGTATTCTGAAGGAAATAAAAGAGGGGATAACAGCCGTTGTGCTTCCTCAGGCGGATTCTTTATTTCCCCTTCTTACTTTTGGGATAGACCCTCTTGATGAGAACTATAATATCTCCCTGCGGTATCCTTTAAAAAGAACGTCAGTTTATAACCTTATCACGCATATTTTAAGATCACAGATCTCCAGAAGAAAATCTTTATACTCTGCTAAAAATTACCTTGGTGTCATATCACATCCTTTTATAAAGAATTTATCGATGGAAGGGACCAGGGATCTGATAAAGCATATAGAATCGTCTCTGACCGGCGGTATTTACGAAAGTCACAGCCCCCTGGAAGGAAGATCGTTCATCTCATTGGAAGAGATCGAAAAGGAAAAAGATATCAAGGACCAGTTCAAGAATGTGCTGGCAAAGGTCCATTCCCATTTTTTCAGGAATTTTGAAAATTTTGAAAACCTGTTTCAGCTGGTTGAAAAATTAGAAATTATGCTCGAATTTATTCTCGATAATACAAAAATACGTTCCTATATCCTCTCGGGAGAGATCTTTAAAGAGATAGCATCCTGTCTGGAAAGGCTCAAAACGACCGGCATCAGCAGGCAAAAGATAGAGGACAATAATGAGGCGAACAGGATCTTTTTGATCAATTTTATTCTGGAATCTTTACAGTCCGATCTATCCTTCCGTACCCAACCTCTGGAAAAATTGGAGATCATCGGGTATCTCGAAACAAGGAACATACGGTTCGATAATGTCATCCTGCTGGACGTGAATGAAGGAAGTATCCCTGAAACGGAAAGCATCGATCCCCTTATCCCGCTTGGTATCTATGACCAGCTGGGGATACCTTCACCCGAGCATAACGAACAGATCTATCATTATTATTTTGAAAGATTGATCCGTTCTTCCAGGGATACGCATTTGATCTTTGTTGAATCGGAAGACAGACCAAGAAGTCGCTATATCGAACAGATCATCTGGAAAAAAGAGAAGGAGAAAAAAGAACTGGATGTTTTAAAACATGAGCGTTCGCTTTACGCCATTAACCTGAAACCGAGCGAATCCCTTCCCCGGATCAATAAATCCGCTGAAATAATGGACTTTTTTTCAGGGCATGTTTTTTCAGCTTCAGAATTGGATGATTATATTTTATGTCCTGTCCTTTTCTATTACAAGCAGGGGCTGAAATTCGAGGCTAAAAAAGAGATATCCGATGATATCGAGGTGACAGACAGAGGGCTTTTGATCCATCATATCCTACAGGATACCTTCAGGCCTTTTATGAACAGAAAGATCAGTCCCGAACTTTTCGGGCTAGTCCATGAAGAGATGAAAAAAGCCCTGGACAATCATTTTAAGAACAGAATAGTAACCGGTGAATTCTATCTTTTTAAAGAAATGGCTTTGTCCAAACTGACTGACTTTTTGAAAATGGATCTGGAAAATAATTTTATCATAAAACATATTGAGGAGGAAATACAACTGGACGTTGACCTGGGGGGAATAAAATTGCCCTGCAAAGGAAGGATCGACAGGATCGATTATTACCCGGATACAGGGAAATATATGATCGTTGATTACAAGACAGGCGGCGGGACACAATACTCTGCGGCAGCGGTTCTGAGGACGGATATGGGAAATAAGGAAGAGATACATAAAAATATTAAAACATTTCAGCTACCGTTGTATCTTTATTTGTTCCATAAAAAATTCAGTATACCCATGGGTGATATCGATGCTAAATTAATATGGCTTCAGAAGAATGAAGAAGAGTATCTGTTCAATAAAGAAAAAGAGCGTGATATTTTATTTCAGAAATACCTACAGGGGGTTCGGACCATTTTAAAAGATATTTTTAGTCTCAGTCAACCTTTCCAGCCCTTTGATGAGGAATTCTGCCAGAAGTGTGAATTTAATTCCCTGTGCTATTTGTGATCCTTTTTATTATCTGATCACTATCAGCTTTAACTTCTTTTCTTTGTTAAAAGCTTTGATGTGGCAAAAATAAATACCACTTTTTAAATGATGCCCTTCATTATCTTTCACATCCCAGCTGTATCGGGCTGAAACAGACCGGGCCAGAGTATGGAACACTTTTTTTCCCTGTACAGTAAAAACGGTCAGTTCAAATTCATCCGGCACGTTCAGAAACGTCACATGGTCAAGACCCTGTTCATAGGGTTGAAACCGGTTGGGAGCCAGGATAATATCATCCAGAGATTGTATGGCTGAGCTTGATACAGCCAATATGTTGGAAGGAAGTGATTCTCCGGCGTTATTCGACCCCCTTATTCTGTAATAGTACTGCGTTGACAGATCAATATCCGGATCAATATATGACGTCACATTTCTACTTCCCGTAGCGATATCACTGAAAATGATACCATCTGTGCTGCGCGAGATAATAAAATTGTTTTCATTCGGTATATCCTGCCATGTCAATTGAATAGAATTCTCTGTCAAGAGTTTGACTGATACAAGTACCGGAGTATAAGGAACCTGTTGATATTTAATGGTAAAATAGTCACGGTCAGCCCCGTTCCATTTAAAACCGGTGACATAAACATTATGTTCCCGGTCAACGGCAACGCCGGTTGCCGCGTCATCAAAAAAACCGCCATTATAGGTCACAGACCACAATAGATTACCATCGGGATCATACTTTCGTGTAATGAAATCCGAGTTCAAGCCCCCCACTGCGCCGGCTATATATATATTATTAAAAGAGTCCAGGGCTATGGCATTGCCACCGTCATCATTGCCAATATGGTCATACTGCTGTGTCCATATGGTATTCCCGTTTTGATCGTATTTAACAAGAAAGATATCCCAATGACCCCGCTCTTTTTCTCCCACAACATAAACATTGAAATTAGAATCCACGGCCACATCCCTGGCCACTTCATTGGTTCCCGTATCATAGAACTGCGTCCATATGGAATTTCCGGAAGAGTCATATTTAATAGTTATAAAATCATAATCAGACCCGTTGTGATAAGCGCCGGCTATATAATAATTATCATTCCTGTCAATAGCGATACCATACGCATCTTCACTTCCTATATTGTGCCTTTGCGTCCTTATAGCCACTCCGGCCGGAGAATAGACAACAGTGAGAATATCAAGGCCGCCATTGTCACTTGTCCCTGTAACATGGATATTGCTGAGCGAATTAACAGCAATATCCATGGCTTTGTCCCAGTCCGCACCGCTGCTGTTATACTCCTGTGTCCACATAGCATTTCCCATAGAATCATACCTGATCGTTATATAATTAAAATCTATAACATTGATATGCTTGGCACCGGTTACATAACAATTTCCGGCCCGGTCAATGGCCACACCAAAAGCGGTATCCCCCATGTTCCCTCCTCCTCCATCATAGCGCTGGGTCCATACCGTATTGCCATTTACATCATATTTAAAAGTAAAATATTCATAATCAGACCCATTATGCCTGTAACCAGTTACATAAACGTTAAAATCCGTATCAACTGTGACATCGGTACCCACGTCATAACTCGACCCCCCGTTATACTGCTGGGTCCAGATGATAACTTGGGTTGACAAGGGATTGATAATAATAAAAAAGATGAAAATAAAAATGATATTTCTTTTCATTTTAGTTATATTGCTGAATTTCTTACTTTTAGCGAATAATAATCAATTTCAATAATTTCTCTTTACCCCTGGCTTTAATATGGCACATATATACTCCGCTTGATAGAACCTTGTTCTCACTGCTTCTTGCATCCCACTGATACTGTCCATTATAGGTTTGTGTGTTGACGTGCGCCACTTTTGCTCCTGTTATGGAATAAATATTCATTTCAAATTCCGCCGGCAGATTAAAAAATGTCACATATTCTATTCCGTCAGTATTTGGCCTGAAAGGATTGGGCCCGACTGTAACCTCTTCCAAAGACGTGATGGACAGGGTCTGCGCCTGAAGGATATTGGAAGGCACGGATTTACCCGCCTGATTGGTTGTCACGATCCTGTAATAGTATTCTGTCAAGGGTTCAAGGCCTGTATCAATATAGTTCGTTATATTTTTTCCTGCTGTGGCGATTGGTTCAAATGTTGCGCCATTCAGGCTTCTATAAATTAAATAGAATTCCTCATTGGGTACATCCTGCCAGATTAGTTCTGCCGCATCCTCTGCTTTTGACAAGACTGATAAAAGAGAGCAGGGATAAGGGGGCTGAAGATATTTAATCGTAAAAAGATCATTATTACCGGAAGTTTTTACTCCTGTTACATAGACATAATGTTCATCATCAACCGTTATACCAAAGCCCCCATCTATTCCTGATTGACCGTCAAACTCCTGTGTCCATACCGTATTCCCGTCAGAATCATATTTTATGGTGAATATATTGAACGAGGCTGCATTTTTTCCTCCGGTCACATAAGAATTCCCATAGGAGTCAACAGCAATGCCATGCACTTCATCCACGTCTCCACTGTCAAACTGCTGGGTCCAGATTGTATTACCGCTGGAATCATATTTTATCGTATAATAATCGAGATCAGCCCCGTTATTCTTTTGACCCGTAACATAGATATTAAAAGAGGAATCCACCGCGATGGCCCTTGCCTCATCAGCATTGCCTCCATTGTATTGCTGTGTCCACAGGGTATTTCCTGAATTATCATACTTTATTGTAAAAAAATCATTATTGGCACCATTATCCTTCACACCCGTAACATATATATTACCGGAAGGGTCCAGAGTTATGGCACGGGCCCATTCATTGTTACCGCTATTATATTGCATAGTTCGTACCGTATTCCCTGAAATATCATAAACAATGGTAAAATAATCTCTGTTAAGGCCATTATGTTTAAATCCCGTAATATAAACATGCTGTGAAGCATCAGCTGCTATACCGTATGCTTCATCAGCATTAGCTCCCTTATACTGCTGGGTCCATACTGTGTTACCTGATGAATTATATTTTATGGTAAAATAATCCCAGCTGACGGAACCAAATTTCCGCCCGGTAACATAAACATTATTAACAGGATCAACAGCAATCGCATAGCCATATGTTGGGGATGCTCCCAGATCATATTTTTGAGTCCATACAGTGTTGCCACTGCTGTTATATTTAATGGTAAGGTAGGCATCACCGTTCCCAAGGTCACCTATGATACA
>JAFGFC010000142.1 GCA_016931325.1 Spirochaetota bacterium
TGAAATGACAGATTTAATATAAAAAGTTTCCGGACCTTAAGGCCAGGCAGGAAACCAGGCCTTAAGGTCCGGCTATGAACAGGGAGGGGAAAATGAACCGGATTGAAAAGATTGTTCAGATCATTCTGTCACAGATCCTTTCGTCGGAAAGGATAGAAGTGACGGAAGAAAAACTCACGTCTCTTCTTCTTCAAAAAGGCTTCCATGTTGAAGAGATCGATCAGGCCCTGCAGCTCATTTTTGACAGGTTAAATGATCATTTAGAGATTTCTTATCCTGCCTTATATTTTAAAAGAAAACCCGTCAGGGTGTTGTCGTTTCAGGAAAAGAGCAAGATGACAAATGAGGCTCAAAACCTTTTATTTTACCTGTATCACAGGGATAACCTGACCCATGCTCAGATGGAAGAGATCATTTCCGTTGTGGAATCTTATTCTGAAACGGTTGACGAAGATGTAATGCATCAAATCATTATTCATGTGCTGTCATTGGAATTTAGAAGAAAGAAGAAAAAGATCGCGGCCCATTAGGATGGAGGATGTGTCAGTTTGGAAAAAAAGAAAAAAATATTAATTATTGTAGAATCACCCGCCAAGGCCAGGACCATTCATAAATACCTGGGAAAGGATTTTATGGTGGAATCCTCCCAGGGACATCTTATCGATCTTCCGAAATCAAGGCTGGCTATTGATATCGAGCATGATTTTAAACCAGAGTATATTGTCATCAGGGGAAAGAATGACGTGTTAAAAAAATTAAAAGAAAAGGCCAGACAGGCGCAGAGGATCTATCTGGCAACTGATCCGGATAGGGAAGGAGAGGCGATCAGCTGGCATATTGCCAATGTTTTAAAAGAGATCAATCCTGATGTCAAGAGGATCACGTTTTTCGAGATCACCAGGAATGCCGTCGAGGAATCATTGAAACATCCCCGCGATATTAATATGGACAGGGTGAATGCCCAGCAGGCCAGAAGAGTCCTGGACAGACTCGTGGGTTATAATCTTTCGCCTGTATTATGGAAAAAAGTGAAATCAGGTCTGTCTGCCGGACGGGTACAGTCTGTTGCTTTGAAAATACTCTGCCAGCGGGAAGAGGAGATCAAGAATTTCGTTCCACAGGAATACTGGACCATTGAAGTAGAATTTATAAAAGATAAAATACCGTTTAAAGCCAAACTGATCAAGATCAATGGAGAAAAATCCGAGATCAAAGACGAAAAGGAAGCCGACCAGATAAAAGACCTTTTAAAAGGCTCCCGGTTTATTATTAAAAGCATTCTGAAGAAAGAAAAGAGGAAATATCCTCCTCCCCCCTATATTACCTCTACATTGCAGCAGGATGGGTTGAATAAATTGAATTTTTCTGCGAGAAAGACCATGCGAATTGCCCAAAACCTGTATGAGGGAGTGGATCTGGAAGAAGGCCGAGTGGGGCTCATTACCTATATGAGAACTGATTCAGTAAGGGTTTCAAACGCTGCATTAGATATGGTAAGACAATATATCGCTGATAATTTCCCTCAAAACTATTTACCTCAGATCCCTCATTCTTACAGATCAAAAGCGTCCGCTCAGGAGGCTCATGAGGCCATAAGACCGACCGCTGTATCAAGAACTCCCGTTTCTATCAATAAGAGCCTGGACCGCGATCAACAAAGGCTTTATACCCTTATTTTTAATCGCTTCGTGGCTTCTCAGATGACACCGGCTGTTTTACTTATGACGACCGTTGTTATTCAAGGCCAACATCCTTCCGGAACACATTTTGATCTCCAACTGAACCTTTCAAAATATTTATTTGACGGATTTCTGCGTGTTCTGGGGGCAGGTAAGGAAGAAGACACTGTGTTGCCCGAGTTAAAAGAAAATGAAACGATAAATATCAATTCCATCTTGTCCCAGCAGCATTTTACCAATCCGCTGCCACGCTTTACTGACGCTTCTCTCGTCAAAGTACTGGAGGAATCGGGGATAGGCAGGCCGGCTACGTATGCGCCTATTTTGGCTACTCTGGAGAATCGTTTTTATATTGTGCGCGACGGACGGCAACTTGTTCCTACTGAATTGGGAATGATCGTGAACAGACTTTTAGGAACCAATTTTTCTGATGTGATCAATGAGAAGTTTACTGCTGAGATGGAAGAAAAACTGGACAGGATCGCTCGCTCTGATCTGGACTGGGTCTTGATGTTACATACGTTCTATCCCGGTTTCAAGCAGAATGTCGAAAAAGCCCTGAATAGTATAGAAGCCATCGATGATTTCAAAAAAGGGGAACCCACAGAGGAAATTTGTGAAAAGTGCGGCTCGCCAATGCTTAAAAAATTGGGTCGGTTTGGATATTTTCTTGCCTGTGAAAAATGGCCCGATTGTAAACATACAAGATCCGTACCCCTGGCCGGTTGTCCCCGTCCGGGTTGCACAGGCAAGATCATCATGAAGAAGATCAAGGGCAAACGTAAATTTTATGGCTGTACGAACTATCCTGACTGTGATTTTATTGTTTGGGAAAAACCCTTGAAAGAAGAATGCCCCCGGTGTCATTATTTTATGGTATACGGTAAAAAAGAAAAGAAAAAAATAAAAAGATGCTCAAATAAAGAATGCGACTATTTTGAGGAGGTAAAGGAAGCCGTTAATGTTGAATAAAAGAATAGATGATTTTATTGAATACCTTAAGAATGAAAAGAACTATTCCGCCTATACCTGTTTAGAATACCGGGAGGACCTGTTGCAGTTTGATCAATTTATCAGCCGTTCCCATATCGACAAACTGGAGGCTGTGGACCATATATTCATAAGAAATTTTCTCGGACATCTTCATGAGAGACAATACGCAAAAAAAAGCATTGCCCGTAAACTGGCTTGCATAAAGTCATTTTTCAAATTCCTCACCCGTCACGGCCTGGTAGAAAGCAATCCGGCGGATTATGTTTCCACGCCCCGACTCGGAAAGACCCTGCCGCACTTTCTTTATGAGGACGAAATGAATAAATTGATTGAATCAATCGATAAAAAAGATTATGCTTCTATCAGGAACAGAGCGATCCTTGAAACCCTGTATTCTACCGGGGTCAGGGTGTCTGAACTGGTGGGAATGAACCTGAACGATATTGATCTTGAAGAAGGGATCGCGAGAATTTTCGGAAAAGGAAAAAAGGAAAGGATCGTCGCCCTGGGATCAAAATGCCTGGAATCATTCAGGCAATATCTGATGAAAAGAAATGAACTGCTGGCGAAAAAACGATCGACTGAGGCCCTTTTTTTAAATCAGAAGGGAGAAAGACTGACAGATAGAGGGGTCAGATATATCTTTGAAACCTATATCAAAACAATAGCCGATAAGAAAAAATTATCCCCTCATACAATCCGTCATACCTTTGCTACTGTTATGTTAAACAATGGATGTGATCTCAGGATCGTGCAGGAGCTTTTAGGGCATGTCAGTCTGTCAACCACTCAGATCTACACCCATGTCGGTAAGAAACACCTTAAGAGTATCTATGAGAAATGTCATCCGCATGCCAATTAAAAGAGTTGATTTTATCAGAACAAGATGTTACATTAAAATGAGGAGAAAGCCATGAAATTTGAAGGGACAACCATATTAGCCGTTCGCTATAATGATCGGGGAGCCCTGGGTGGTGACGGCCAGATCACGCTGGGGGATACAGTAGTGAAAAGTAATGCTATAAAAGTACGAAGGATGTATAATGAAAAAGTCATTGCCGGATTTGCGGGTTCAACAGCGGATGCCCTGACCCTTTTTGAAAAATTCGAGAAAAAGATCGAACAGTACAAGGGAAATTTAGCCCGCGCTTCAGTGGAGCTTGCCAAAGAATGGAGAACAGATAAGGTGTTAAGGCGTCTTGAAGCGTTACTCGTGGTGATGAACAATAAACATATTTTTTTGTTATCCGGGAACGGGGATGTGATCGAACCGGAAGATGGCGTTGTGGGTATTGGCTCGGGTGGCGCCTTTGCCACAGCTGCCGCCAAAGCCATGATCATGACAGGGAAAAATCTGACCGCGAAAGAGATCGTTGAAGGGTCATTGAGGATCGCTTCAACCATCTGTATCTATACAAACGATAAAATACATGTTGAGGAGCTGGCATGAACAAAGAATCACTTTTTAATGTACCCAAGCCCAGTCAGATAGTGAAAGAACTTGATAAGTATATTATAGGTCAGCAAGAGGCAAAGAAAGCCGTAGCCATCGCCTTAAGGAACAGGGTCAGACGAAAGCTTTTGCCCCAGGAACTTCAGGAAGAGGTGGCCCCAAAAAACATCATTATGATGGGTCCCACGGGTATCGGCAAAACAGAGATCGCCAGGCGATTATCCAATCTGGCCGGTGCGCCTTTTATTAAAGTGGAAGCTACAAAATATACAGAAGTGGGATATGTGGGAAGAGACGTGGAATCGATGATACGGGATCTGACCAGTATTGCTGTTAATATGAGTAAATCTGAGATGGAAAAAGAGGTTGAACAGGAAGCCAGAAAAATGGCTGAAGAAAGGCTTTTGGACCTCCTGGTGCCTGTCCCTGAAGCCTATAAAAAAAAGATAGCTTCCCCGGACAGTAAAGTGAGCCATACTATGCCAGAGGAAGAGAAGATAAAATGGGAAAAGTTCAATAAAACCAGGGATAAAATAAGGGAAAAACTGAAAAAGGGCGAATTTGAAGATAAATATATTGAAATTTCAACAAAAGAAAAAGTATTTCCGGCTGTTGAGATCTTTGGCGGAATGAGTATGGATGATCTGGATTTTATGCTGCCCGGTTTTTCCAATATGATGCCTAAGAAGACAAAAAAGAAGCGTATTTCGGTCAAGGAGGCTAAAAAAGTCCTTGTCGCGGAAGAAGCGGAGAAATTGATCGACATGGATAAGGTGATAGGAACAGCGCTGGAAAAAGTGGAAAATATGGGTATTGTCTTTATTGACGAGATCGACAAGATCATCGGTTCAGAGGGAAAGTCAGGGCCTGACGTATCCCGGGAAGGTGTCCAGCGTGATCTGTTGCCTATCGTGGAGGGAACATCGGTAATGACAAAATATGGTGTCATCAGAACCAATCATATTCTTTTTATTGCGGCCGGGGCTTTCCATGGCGCCAAACCTTCTGATCTGATACCTGAATTACAGGGCCGCTTTCCTCTGCGTGTTGAATTAAAAAGCCTGACTGATAAGGATTTTGAGGAGATTTTGACAAAACCAAAAAATGCCTTGACCATACAGTATATCGAACTTTTAAAAACAGAAGGGATCGAATTAGAGATTGAGGAGGAGTCAATAAACGAGATCGCCAGGATCGCGCACAAGGTCAATACGGAAACCGAAGATATCGGAGCCCGCCGTTTGCATACTATTATGGAGAAATTACTGGAAGACATATCATTCCATGCTCCTGAAATGAAGAAGAAAAAGATGAAAATTACGAGAGCCTATGTCCAGAAACGGCTCAAGGATATTGCTGAAGACAGAGACCTGTCCCGGTATATTTTATAATCGTTCATCGTTTTGCCCGTGGGGCGGTTCATAGTTCTTGGTTTTAAACTATAAACGAAGAACGATGAACCCTGAACTAAATTAACATTAAGGAAATTTTCTAATTTCCGAAATTATTATAAAGTAACATATATAGGACATATAGGAGACAAAGGAATGTATCTGGATTCAAAATTGATGAAAACGAATTATCTGTTGCAGAAAGCCATGGATGTATCACTCACGAGACACAAGGTGATCAGTGATAATATTGCTAATGCTGATACTCCCGGTTTTAAAAGGAGCCGTGTAAGCTTTGAAAGCCATTTACTGAGAGCCCTGGCTTCAGAAGACGAGATGTGTAAATGTCCCAAGGCTTATATGACCCATCAAAATCACATACAGTTCTGTAAACCTATGGATTACAGAACCGTACAACCGAAAATCGATGTGGATTATGACACAAGTTTAAGAAATGATAAGAACAATGTTGATATTGAAAAAGAAGTCTCTGATGCTGTGGTCAATACACTCCGGTACCGGGCTTTATCACGGCGTTTAAATCAGAATTTCAAAATGCTTGAAATGGTAATGCAATAAAGAGAGGTAAAATCTAATGGGTATGTTTACAGCGATCAATACGTCATCATCGGGCTTGAGCGCTCAACGTTTGAGGATGGATGTTATTGCCAATAACATCGCCAATGCCAGCACGACCCGGACTGCCGGGGGAGGGCCTTATCGAAGGAAAAGGGCTATTCTTATGCCCACTGATTCCCAGGTAAAATACAGGTTAAAATTCCTCCCGCGTAAATTCCGGCCTGTGGTTGGCAGAGGAGTCAGGGTACTCAGAGTTGAAGAAGATCAGGCCCCCTTCAGGATGGTCTATGATCCGACTCATCCTGATGCGATAAAATCAGGTCCAAAATCGGGTTATGTTATGATGCCGAATATAAATATTGTTACAGAAATGGTTGATATGATCTCTGCATCCCGCTCGTATGATGCTAATGTAGCCATGATCGACCATTCTAAATCTCTTTTTAATTCAGCGTTGGAGATAGGCAGATAAAATGCCTGTTTAAAGGGAGGTGTATCAGGAGATGAGAATATTTTCAAATTATGAGGCGCTGGGTGATCATGTCCCGTTGAAAGTGACCCATCAGCATCATTACAGCGACGTAGACGCTGGTGAGGGAACAAAAGGTTCTAAAAAATCATTTGGTGCTTTATTGAACAGCATGTTAAAAGAGGTCAATCAATTACAGATGAAATCTGATGAACTAACGGAAAAGATGATAACATCTCCTGATGAAGTTAATATCCACGATGTCATGGTCGCATCCCAAAAAGCACTGCTCTCATTAAATTTTGTTAAATCGATCAGGGACAGGGCCATACGCGCCTATCAAGAAATCATGAACATGAGGTAAACGAATCATTAAATACTGAAAATTAATCACCATTTTTAGGGAGGGGATTAAAATGAAAGAGTTTTTGGATAAGCTTTTAACTCAATTCAAAAATATTTATTCCAAACTAAATCAAAAGCAGAAGATAATTATCGGGGTCATCCTTCTTGTTGTTATTGTCTCCATCATTGTCCTTGTCTCGTATTCCGGCAAAGCCACCAAAATAAGGCTTTATACTGACCTGAATGCCCAGGACTATGGTGAGATCACAAAGAAACTTCAGGAACTGGGCTATGAATTTACTCCTGAAAATAATAATATCTGGGTCAGACCTGAAGACAAACAGTATATTAAAATGAAGCTGGCCCAGGAAGGGATCATTCCTTCAGGAGTGAAAGGTTGGGAACTGTTCGATATACAGAAATGGACCACCACTGATTTTGAAAGAAACATAAACAAAAGAAGGGCTATCATTGGGGAGATCACCAGGCATTTGAAGATGCTTTCCGAGGATATTGAAGATGTGAGCATACAGATCACCATGCCCGAGAAAGAGCTCTATATGGAAGATGATTTTCCCTGGAAGGCTTCCATTATCATCACACCGGCTCCTTATTCCGATATCATTAAAAATAAAAAAAAGATCAAAGGTATCATTAATCTGGTAGCGTTTGGAGTGGATAAACTGTCAAAGGATAACATTGTGGTGACAGATAACCATGGCAATGTCCTTTCTGATTTTGCAGAAGATGAAAAGACCGATTACCTTGTAAGAGCAAAAAGAGAAGCCAAGATCACAGAAGAATTGAGAAGGGCACTGCAGGAAGATATTTACAGCGGGCTTCAGAAATTTATTGGAAAGGATAAAGTCGATGCCCGTGTCTATCTTGATATCGATTTCAATCAGGAAGTGATCGAAAAAAAAGAATTTATCCCCATTCAGTTGAAGAAAGACAATCCGGCTACTCCTTATGACGAAAGTGAGTATACGGAGAAGATACCCAGAAGCGAAAAGGATGTGGAGGAAAAATTCCAGGGATATGGTTTTGTTCCGGAAGGACCTCCGGGAGTTGAGCCGAACTATCCACCGGGATACAAAGAAGCCACGGATAAATTCGGCAAATATGAAAAAAATGAAAAGATAAAAAATTATGAGATAAGCGAGCAGAATACAAAGATCAACAGGTCCCCTTATAAGATCAAAAAGATCTCGGTTGCCGTCTGGGTTGACGGGATCTGGAAGAAAGTCTATAATGAAAAGGGCGATCTGGAGATCAATCAGGATATGACCATTAAAAGGGAATATCTTAATCGTTCCCCGGAAGAATTGAAAAAATATGAAGATATTATACGAGGGGCTATCGGATATGATGCAGACAGAGGTGATCTTGTGGTTGTCAAGAATGTTCAATTTGACTGGTCGGAAAAATGGAAGAAAGAAGATATTGCCATACAGCGCAAAGCTCAGCTCAGAAAAACTTTGATCTGGACATTAATTACACTGTTTGCGTTATTTATGGGGACATTGGTATACAGAGCCATGGCGAAAGAGATAGCCCGCAGAAAGAGAATAAGGGAAGAAGAGCTGGCCATGCAACAGCAAATGATGAGAGAGGCGGCTTTGAAAGCGGCTGAGGAAGAAGGAGTAGAGGTAGAACTTTCTCTGGAAGAAAAAGCGCGTCTTGAAATGCAACAGAATGCTGTGAGCTTGGCAAAAGAGCGTCCTGAAGATGTAGCCGCTCTTTTAAGAACATGGCTGGCTGAGGAGTAGAATAATGGTTGATACACAGGCCGAAAAAGATACAACCCAGATAAAAGAGCCGAAAGAGCCCAGGGACAGAAAGAAGGCCGTCGCGGCGACGGCGGCGCATAAAGGCGGCGCGGTTGCGGTAACGCATCA
>JAFGFC010000143.1 GCA_016931325.1 Spirochaetota bacterium
CCTGTGATAAGGTGCTGTTAAAGACATCTCTGGGTACCCGGCGTATCCTTGATGTATTGACCGGACAGGCGCTGCCTCGGATCTGCTGATATTATTCCAGTTGCCAAACCTGAAGGCTCGGCTAGATTTTCTTGTGTATCCATTTTCCCTGTAAAAAAAGCCAGATGGTTAATATAGCCTGTAGTGCACCGGCCAGGGGTTGGGAGATCCATATCCCTGTGATACCCCATTTCAGCATGATAGCAAGGATATAGGCAACAGGGATCTGGAAAAAATACAGAGCAAAAACGGTAATAAACATGGGGGTGAGAGAATCCCCGGCGCCCTGAAAAGACCGGGAAAGAACCAGGGCAAAGCTCAAAAACAGAGCCCCGATCGACATATACCTCAACCATACCATTCCAATCCTCACCACTTCCCTCTCGCTGTTAAAGAGCATGACGATCTCTTTGGAAAAGACGAATGTTAAAGTTGATAACCCGATAAGCATGAGGAAATAATAAAACGAGGATAAAAGAGCGGACTGCCTGGCCCGATCAGGCTGGCCTGACCCCAGATTCTGACCGACCAGAGTGGCAGAGGCATCCGCAAAGCCGAATCCGGGTAAAAGGAACAGGGTAAAATAACGGGCTCCGATGCCATACGCCGCAATAGTGGCCTGTCCAAAAAGAGCCACGATCTTGATCAGGATAATGCTGGAGGAGGAGCGGATAAACATCTGTATGGAGGTCGGTATGCCGATCTTGATGATCTTTTTCATGAGATCAAAATTAACATCGATCTCTTTGAAATTAAGGTGGATATTATGTCTGCCTCTTAACAGCAGAATAAAGATGATAAAGCCACCGATGCCCCTTGAAATGACGGTCGCCAGAGCCGCTCCCTGAGCTCCCATGGCCGGGAATCCGAATTTCCCGAAGATCAAGACCCAGTCAAGGAAAACATTCAAAAGATTGGCAAAAATAGAGATCTTCATGGGTGTTTTTGTGTCACCTGATCCTCTTAAGACAGCGGAGCCCTGGAACATAAAAAACATGGTAAAAATACCAAGGAATAGAGTACGTATATATGAGATTCCATGGTTAAACATCTCCCCCGTCCCTCCCAGAATGATCATGATCGAAGGAGATAAAATATAACCTATTGCCCCCAGCAAGAGCGAAAAAACGAACCCGACAAAAAAAGATTGAACAGCGGTCTCGTTGGCTTTGTGATAATCTTTAGCGCCTGTATAGCGGGCCACAAGGGCTACGGTCCCGACTCCCAGTCCAACCGCGAAGGTGGACAGGAAAAAAAGCACCGTGCCGGCAATGGAAACTCCGGCTAAAGCCGCCGAGCCCAGCTTCCCTATAAAGACAGCGTCAGTGATCTCAAAGATGGTATTGAACACATTTGACAGGATAAGCGGTATGGACAAATGCCAGATAACATGGGATATGTCTCCCCGGGTTAAGTCTCTACGTTTCATCATATTTTAATCCAATAACGAAGGTCTATTATACTAGTTTGTATTGATAATTCAAGTAAAAAAGTACTACGTAAAGTACTATGTACTAAGTTTAAGAGAAAAGAACTTTGAACATAGTACTTTGCTTATAAATATATTGAAATACCGTATATTTTTATTACATTACCACAATGCCCAGGAAATTTATCAAACATTTTTCAGAATACTTTTTTCTTTTTTATCTGTACCGACTTGCCCGCATGTTCCCTTTAGACCTTTTACTGAAGGTGGCTACCCTTTTAGGCAAATGCCTTTATCACATCAATACAAAACATCGCCAGCGGGCATTGAAAAATCTGTCTCTCTCTTTTCCTGAAAAAACAGAAGAAGAACGGGAAACGATATGTAAAAATGTTTATATCAATCTCTGCAAGATCTTTACCGAATTTATCTTCCTCCCCCGTATCAATGAATCGTTTGTAAGAAAAAGGGTCAGGGTACAGGGAGAAGAGCACCTGCGGCAGGCTTTAAAGGGAAAAAGGGGAATTTTGGCTATTACAGGGCATCTTGGCAACTGGGAGCTGTTAGGGACCATTATGGTTAAACTCGGTTATCCGCTTGATGCTATCTACCAGCCGATGAAAAATCCTTTTTCAGACCGGCTCTTTTATAACATTCGAGCGAGATCGGGAATGGGGCTGATCTCAACAGATAATTCGTTGCGGGGTTCCCTCAAGGCGCTAAAACAGAACCATTTACTCGGTCTTATCGCTGATCAGGATGCGGGAAGAAGCGGCGTGTTTGTGGATTTTTTTGGCCGCCCGGCCTCAACCGCGAGAGGACCGGCTGTTTTTGCCGTAAAAACAAAATCTCCCATGCTGTTCTTTGCTCTGATCCGTGAAAAAAATAATGCTTACAGCCTGAATATCAGCCCGCCCTTGAAAGTAAGGGATACGGGTCAAACAGAAGATGATATTCATTACAATACAAAGCTCTGGTCAGACAGGCTGGAAAAATGGGTAAGGCAATATCCTGACCAGTGGTTCTGGGTTCATCGAAAATGGCATTCAAAGAAAAGATCCTGATCATACGTCTTTCATCGCTGGGTGATGTTGCGCTTGTCCATCCTGTGATAAAAAAACTTCATCAAAAAGGGCACAGGATCGATCTTTTAACACAGAAAGAGTATGCGCCTCTGTTTCAGGCCAATCCTTTCCTGGAAAAGATAATGGCCTGGGACAAGAAAAAAGGGAATTTTTCTCGTGTTATCAAGCTGGTAAAAGATCAGAAATATGATATGATCATTGATCTGCAGAAAAATCTCAGGACATTCTGGCTTCGAATTTTTTTTCCTGGCAGGTCCGTCACGTTAAAAAAATACAAATTCCGGCGCTGGCTTTTGATTAATTTTAAAATAAACTTTTTAAATAAAAATTCTGTGGTGAAAAATTATCTGGCCACCCTGACAAAACTGGGATACCGGACCTCAGCCCAGGATGCCGGTTATGAGATCTTCTCTTTGCCAGAGACCGCTAAAAAAGTGAAAAAGCTGTTTAAAAAAGGAAAGCGATTCATTACGGTTGCGCCCATGGCAAAATGGGAAACAAAGATCTGGTGGGGTTATAAGGAGCTGGTCAGCATGCTTTCTAAAAAATTTCCTGTTCTTCTCCTGGGCACGGAAGAAGAAGCGGTCAGAATGAAAAAATGGGTTACGGGTAAAAATATATTCAACCTGGCGGGAAAGCTCGGTATTCTGGAAATGGTTGAAGTGATCAGGCAGAGTTCACTCTTGATCACCAATGATTCAGGGATCATGCATCTTGGCGCCGGGACAGAAACTCCCCTGATCGCTATTTTTGGTTGTACCACCCGGGGCCTGGGCTTTTTCCCCCTGAGGGACAATGTCCGTATAATAGAAGTTGATCAACTCAGATGCCGGCCCTGTGATTATCACGGGAAGGACAAATGCCCCAGGAAACATTTTAAATGTATGAAAAATATTTCTGTTGAGATGGTCCTGGACCAGGTCAGGCGATCACTCTGGGTAAGCAGGAAAAAGACATGAAGAACATCCTTATTTTGATCAATGTCAGGTGGTGGAATGCCACAGCGTTCTATGCGATCAATACCGCACGAGTCCTGCATAAAAAAGGTTATGCCGTTTATGTGGGAAGCAAGAAAGGGTCTCCCCCTTATCAAAAAGCCCTCCAGTATAACCTGAATGTGGTAAATCTGAATTTCGAACGATTCAACCCGGTTAAACTTTTCGTCAATTTTTTCCGGATGATACGTTTCATTAAATCCAGACAGATCAGTATTTTAAACGCCCACAGAAGTGAGGACCATACCTTTGCGGCTCTGGCCAGGCTGTTTGCGCCTGTAAAATTCATCTTGACGCGGGGAGACAGGCGGCGGATCAGAAAAAATTATTTAGGTACGTTAAAATACAGAATAGCGGATGGGATCATTCTCACCTGCCGCAGTATCTATGAACAGAACAAAGATCTTTTAACGCGGTTCAAGGACAAGATCCATATTATTCACGGTAGTGTTGATGAAGACCATTTTATACCCCAGGATAAAAAATTAACCGCCAGAAAATACCGGATCGATCTGACAAAAAAGATCGTGGGTATGGCAGGAAGACTTGATTATGTCAAAGATCAGTATACATTTGTCAGGGCCGCCTCCAATGTCATCCACAAGGATAAAAATATCTTTTTTCTCCTGACCGGCAAAGAGGAGCATATAAAAATAAAAGAGCTGGAGGTACTGGCTAAAAAAGAAGGGATAAAAGACAATCTTATCATCCTGGGTCATATCAAGGATATTGCCAGTGTGATAAACCTCTTTGATATCGCCGTTGTCACTTCCGTTGATTCAGAGACGATAAGCCGGGTGGTCCTGGAGTACCTTTATCTGGGCAAACCGGTTGTGGGGACCAGGGTTAATGTGATACCCGAGATCATAGAGCATGATGAAAATGGTTTTATCATCAAACCCAGGGATGTTCAGGCGTTGAGTGATAATCTTATTAAACTTTTAAAAAACAGATCCCTTTTGAAAAAAATGTCAAAACGGTCATGGATGCGTTATCAAAACTTTTTCAGTGAAGATAAATTCTTTCAGCAATTGAAAAATATATTCGAATGACAGAAAAAAGGAAATCGAAAATTAAATTGAATGTGGCAGTGAGAATGCCTAACTGGATCGGGGATGCGGTTCTGGCCACTCCCTTCCTCTATTTTTTAAAAAAATATCTTCCTCAAAGCCGCCTTATTCTGGTCATGCGCAAAAAGGTGAAAGATGTTTTTCAGCATAATCCTTATGTCGATAAAATGATCGTTATCGATGATAAAAAGAAAGGATTATTTTCCACCCTGAAAGAAGGGATCAAATTAAGAAAATTGGATCTTGATCTGTTCTTCATCCTTCCTGACTCGTTATCTTCTGCGGTTCACTCCTGTTTCAGCAGGGCGCGCCTGAAAATCGGGTATCGAAAAGAGGCGCGTTCGGTTTTTTTAAACATCAAACCTGATAACCCCGGGAGAACGATACACCGTGCGTTTAAATACCTGGAGCTTTTGGAAGAATACCTTGTGGCTCATGGCAACCATAACCGTGCCAGTATAAAAAAGGATTTTCTCAAGAACACAAAAGCAAGGATCTTTTTGACAAAAGAAGAGATAAAACAAGCAGACCTGATCTTAAAACCTTTTCCCGGAAAGAAGATCGGTTTTAATCCCAATGCTTCAGCCGTTTCCAGGCGATGGTTCCCTGACAGATTTGCGGCCCTGGCAGATGAGATAGCCAAACATCCGGGAAACAATATAATATTTTTTGGAGACAAAAAGGAAAAGGTTTATGTCGACCGTATCCTGAAAATGATGAAACAAAGGGGTGTTAACCTGGCCGGGTTCTTGAGCCTTCGCCAGTATATGGCCGTGCTTTCGAAACTTGACCTTTTCATCACCAATGATACCGGGCCCATGCACCTGGCTAATGCGGTGTTGACGCCGGTCATCGCCATTGAGGGAGCCGCCAGTGTGCCTGAAACCGGTATGGTCAATAAAGTAAAAAGTCAATATATAATAAAAAAAGTGGACTGCGGGCCCTGTGTTAAAAATGAGTGTCATAAAGGTCTTCAATGTCTGGATCTGATCCGCGTCAAGGATGTTCTGGAAGCGGTCAGGAAATATTTACAAAGCATTTGATTTTAGATTTTTTTATGCTATAATATATTTTATGTTAAAATTATTGTCTTTCTGCTTTTTGTTGTCTTATTCCATTCAACTATACGCTTCGGGTGAAAAAAGCAGTGTTATTTTCAACCAGAATCCTGTCCCCCTATCCGGTGGTATTGACATTCTCTGCTATGGCAAATCGACTGATATGGCGAGCCTGGTCTATAATCCGGCCTATGCGGTGGTCAATGATTTTTCAATCGGATTGGCTACAGAAATAATGCCTCTGGACATGAATTATCATTCTCTGGTGTATCTGGGGCCTTCACCCTTCAGCCATCCGGCAGGATTGGGAATCGTATTAAAGTATTTTAAAAGCGGAGATATTCAGGGACTGGACTCGGCAGGAAATGAAACCGGCCTGTTTTCGCTGAACAATTTTATGGCTTCCATGATCCTGGGCTTTCAGGCCGGAAAAAATTCATTTTTAGGCGGCCGGTTGAACGTCATCAATGAGAAGATCGATCGTGATATCGATACAGCCGTTTCCCTGGATCTGGGCGCAGGGCTGGGCGCTTCGCTGGGAGCTCAAAAACTGAACGTGGGATTAAGTATCCTTAATCTGGGCACAAAAATGTGGGGACAGAGTCAGGCTTCAGGGATAGGAACAGGCATGGTCTTTACTCTTAAAACAGCATCCAATGCTTTCCTGGAATACGGCCCGGCTTTTCGTTATCGGTCAGGTATGGACTGGGAAGCCGGAGGGGGTGTTCGATATTCATACGAACTGGCCTTTTCAAATAAACAGTACTTTAAATTCAAACTGGGTATGGGCTATTTCTACAAACCCGGAATAGAAGAGAACGGGTTTGTGAACGGCCTTATGAGCGGGTTGTTGGTCAGAACACCCTGGAGCCTGGATCTGGGTTATGAAATACTATTCTACCCCTGGGGGAGCAGCAACAGATTCCTTCTGGCTTATTATTTCCGCCGTTGATCCTGAAATCAAGCGTAACTTTTAGGTTGACTAAAAATTTTATCCTTGTATATTTATTTCATTATGAACTTTTTCAGTCTTACGGGAAAGAAAAATAATATGGTATTTCTATTCGTTATTTTTCTGAATTCTCCCCCTGTCTGGAGGTAACCATGGAACAGGAAGATAAACATCCGGCTCAAACGACGGCAGGTTCTATAAAAGAGAACAAATCACCAAATTCAGATAAATCTTCCCCTTTGAAAGAAAACGATCTTACTCAATTCCTGGGAGATATATATAATGTGATCACACAATATATGATGGGAAATTATGCTGCCAGAGTCAATCCGGCCTCTTTAAAGTATCCCAATCAACAATTTTCTGACCTGGCGAAAATAATCAACCAGACCGGGGAAAAAACAGGGGAGCGTATCGCTTATTATTCCTCAGGCATCAATGACATGGTGGAGATCCTGGATAAAATCCAGCAGGGTGATCCGTCCCTGCGCATTCTGAAGGACTATAAAAATCCCGGTCTTTTAAAATTAAAACATTTTATCAACTCTGTTCTGGATCAGAGGAAAGAAAAGGACGGAGAATTGACAAATATAAGATCCGATATAGACAAGACCCTGCCTATTCATCTTGAAATCATGCGCCAGATAAAAGCCGGTTCATTAAATATGAAAGCCCCTGAAACCGCCGGGTCTGACCAGATAGCGAACCTGGGAAAAGCCATTAATGACGTGATCGCACTCTTCAAAGATCTCGTTGTCAGGATGAAGACCAGAATAAAAAACATGAACAGCTCTTTGCAAAAAATATCAGAAAGTCTTCAGAGTGATGCCGGGCGTTTCAGCGAACCGAAAAAGGTCATTGACGGCGCCTCCTCATCTGTACAACAGATATCAGAGATGACCGCGCAACTTGATAAAGGAGCCGGGGATCTTCTAAAGATGGCCCATCACCTCGATACCATGATGGAAAAAACCACGGATATAATGGATCAGTTCCATTCTCTGATGAGTGATATTCAGAACCATTATCAATTGAATTCTTCCAGGGTAAATAATATTTTTCAGGATATCCATTTGATAAAAGAATCTGTAGCCACGGTGTATGATGTCTCTCATATTACCGGCATCCTTTCTATTAACGCCTCTATCCAGGCTGAAAAGATCGGGGAACCCGGCAGGGATCTATCTGTGGTCACGGATGAGATAAGGGGTATTTCAAGACAGGTTTTACATCTGGCCACAAAGGCCCGAAAAGCATCCGATGAAATGGAAGCCACCATCCAAACTCTGCTTGATCTGAACGCCTCGCAGGTCGATATGATCAATAACGAGGTCGAACTGTCGGCTTCCATAAAGGAGACATTTCAGGACATAAAAGACTATATCAGGAATTCACTTATATCAACAGCCAAACAGGTCTCCTCATTCGCGCTCAAGCAGGCTCCCCCGTTCAAGCAGATCACGGATTCCTTCAAGGCTATGGCGGATTCTGCGGGAAAGGCTAAACAGGTCAGTCAAAACGAAAAGGAAAAGATCCAGATACTGGCCGGCCATATCAGCGAGCTCGAAAAAGACCTGGAGCGTTTTAAAACAGAAAACCGTGTTAAAGAAAAAAAACAATGATCCCGGTCACTTGAAAAGAACGAATAGAATAATATTGAAAATATGAAAAATAAGATCATATCCATAAGCAATCAAAAAGGCGGAGTAGCCAAAACATCGACCTGTATTAACCTCGGTCTGGCTCTGGGCCTGTATAAAAATAATGTTCTTCTTATAGATCTTGATGCTCAATCCAATCTGTCATTGGCCCTGGGGCTCAAAGATAAAAAATCGATCTATGATGTTCTGTCATCCGGTAACGGTGATCTATCCGGCATTATCATTAAAACTGATTTTACAAATCTGTCCGTCATCCCCTCCAATGGGAATATGGGGCTCATGAGCCGTGAATATTTTGGCCGCCCTGACTATGAATATATGCTCCAGGATAAATTCGAAGCCCTGAGGGATAAATACGATTTCATTCTTATTGATACGCCGCCTTCCCTTGGATTTTTTTCCGTTAATGCCTTGACATCATCCGATATGGTCATTATTCCTTCACAATGCGAGTATCTTTCTGTTGTAGGCGTCAAGCAGACCATGACGATCATACACACAGTAAAGAACAAGATCAAAAAAGACCTCCCGTTCAGGATTTTGGTCGCGATGTATGATCAGAGAAATAATGTGGAACAAATGTTCTATGCTCAATTGAAAAAAACCTATGGAGATAAATTATACAATACGATCATCAGCACAGACACGAAAGTAAAGGAATCCCAGATCGTGGGTAAACCTGTTATCTATTATTCTAAAAAAAGCAAGGCGGGATTACAATACCTTACTCTGGCCAAAGAAATACTGGGAGGGATGACGAATGGTCAGCAATGAAATAAGGGAAAGGATAAACGAACTTTTATCAGAAGAATTTGATATCAAAGTGCCTTTAAGTGATGCCGCGCCGGTATCATCCGGCAAAAAGATCAAAAGGGCCAAACCTGCAAAAAAAGAGAAATTACCTTTAAAACCGCAGGATCAAACTACTGACAAAAGATCCGTTGATAAAAAGAAAAAAAAACCTTCTTCCAAAGTGACAGCGCCCCTGGTCCCGCGCCCCCCGGCCACTCGATTGCTCTTATTTTCCCTGGGTCAGGATCATTACAGCGCCTGCCTGTTGGACCTTGATGAGATCCAATCTTATTACAATATCATCCCTATCCCCGGGAACGAACTGGTTGAAGGGATCTTGCCCCACAGAGGAAAGATCGTTACCATCGTGGATATTAATAAAGTTTTACAGATAGAGCCTTCCCGTCAAAACCTGCCCATCCCGCTGCCTCTGGTCATTACAGGGTCCCTGGGGTTTAAAGTGGACAGGATCATCGATATTATTCAAATTGATAATTCCCGGATCAAAAAAATATCACCGGCCGAAGAAAAAATGAAAACGTCTTACATCGATCGGACGGTTCAATATAAGAACAAACCGGTGGGTATTATTAATTTGAAAAAATTACTTTCCCAGAACTTTACCTCCTCCTGAAGCTGGATAGAATTTTCAAGATTTTGATTGACACAAAAACTTTAATTTAATAGATTAAGCCCATAATTAAAATGAGGTAAATTATGTCTGGACATTCCAAATGGCATTCTATCAAACATAAGAAAGCCGCTGTTGACGCGAAACGGGGACAGAAATTCACAAAGATCATCCGTGAAATAACAACATCCGCCAGGTTAGGCGGAGGCGATGCTGATTCCAATCCACGCCTGAGGCTGGCCATGCTGAAAGCGAAAAGTGTCAATATGCCCGCTGATAATATAGACCGGGCTATTAAAAAAGGGACAGGCGAGCTGGAAGGAGTCCGTTATGAGGAAAATTATTATGAAGGGTACGGACCCGGCGGGACAGCCATCCTCATCAACTCGATTTCTGATAATAAGAATCGCACGACCGCTGAGATCAGGAGTATTCTGTCAAAGCATGGAGGGAACCTGGGAGAGAACGGGTGTGTGTCCTGGATGTTCTCTAAAAAAGGCGTCATTCTGGTCAATAAACAGGTCATTAAAGAAGATGATCTTTTTAATATCGTGGTAGATGCCGGATGTGAAGATCTGAAATCAGAGGAAAAATATTACGAAATAACGATTGAACCGGAAAACTTTGAAGCGATGAAAAAGAAACTGGATGAAAATAATATAAAATATGAAAGCGCCGAGATCACCATGGTGCCTCAGAATTATATTGAAATGAAAGAGGAAAAACTCGCCAAGCAGATGGCCAAGCTTCTGATGGTACTGGAAGAACATGATGATGTCCAGAATGTTTATACCAATGCTGATATTCCGGATGAAGCCTTTGAAGGTTTATGATAGACAATGACAGTTCTGGGTATAGATCCGGGTATAGCCATAGTGGGTTATGCCCTATTAAAAGTGAACAAAGATCAAATTCTTACCTTGCGCTACGGTGTGATCAAAACCCAAAAAGAAGAGCTGCCCGGGAGAATAAAAAAGATCAATTCCGCTTTGCAGGATATTATTCATGAATTCAAACCTTCCCAGGCCAGTATTGAAAAAATATATTTTAACAAGAACACGAAAACAGCGATTGATGTGGCTGAGGTAAGGGGATCTATTATTTTAACGGCCATGAACCATAATATCAGCGTATTTGATTATACTCCGCTTCAGGTCAAACAGGCGATCGCTGGATATGGAAAAGCATCCAAGCACCAGATCCAGGAAATGGTAAAGATCATATTGCGATTAAAGGAAACGCCATGTCCTGATGATGCCGCTGACGCGCTGGCCTGCGCTCTGTGCCATATTCATTCAAAAAAATTTCACGATCTTGTCAGGAACCAGGCATGATCGCATTTTTAGAAGGAAAAATATTAAAAAAATTACCGGGATACGCTGTCATTCTGACCGGGGGTGTGGGATATGAAGTGTTCATTCCTATCTCCACTTACGATAGCATGAAAAAAGAAGGGGATGTGGACTGTTTGTTCATCCACACCATTCATAAAGAAGAGGCCTTTCATCTTTACGGTTTTAAATCTGAAGATGAAAAAGCACTTTTCAAGATCCTTTTATCCGCTTCCGGAGTGGGCCCTAAACTGGCTCTTGCCATTCTTTCCGCTACCGGAGTTGACAGGTTTAAAACAGCCATTATCCAGCAGGACACATCGGCCTTAACGGCAATAAGCGGTGTGGGGAAAAAAAGAGCGGAAAAACTTGTCTTTGAGTTAAAGGAGAAACTGACAGCCTTCTATGGCCTCTCCGCTGATGCCGGTACCCCTGTTTCCCCTATGGAAAAAGATACAATACTGGCTCTCCAGAGTTTGGGGTATGACAGAAAGGACATCTCCGAAGCCATGGCCAGGGTGGCTGTGGATGAGAACATGGATCTTGAAACGCTTATTAAAAAATGTCTTCAGGAGCTGAGCCGGATTTAACCTTATGGTAAAGAAAAGCATCACATCACCTGATATTTTACCTGATGACAAAGATGAGGTCTCCCTGAGACCAAAGAAACTGGCTGAATTCATCGGGCAGACACAGCTAAAGGAAAATCTGTCTGTTTTCATACAGGCGGCCAGGAAACGCAAAGAAAGTCTTGATCATCTTCTGCTTTCCGGTCCCCCGGGCCTGGGCAAAACAACGTTAGCCTATATTGTAGCCAACGAGTTAAATGTCAGTATCAAGAGTATTTCCGCTCCGGCTATCGAAAAAACAGGTGATCTGGCCGCTATTTTAACGAATTTGAAATCCTTTGATGTTCTCTTTATTGACGAGATCCACCGTTTGCCGCCGGTCATCGAAGAAATCCTTTATCAGGCCATGGAGGATTTCAAGATCGATATTATGATCGGCCAGGGCCCCTCAGCCAAGTCCATCAAGATCTCCCTGGCCCCCTTTACCCTGGTCGGAGCCACCACGCGGGCCGGGCTTTTAACATCCCCTTTGCGGGCCCGCTTCGGGATCGCTCACCGGTTCGATTTCTATTCCCCTGACCAGCTCGCCCAGATCGTTGAAAGAACAGCGAAGATATTGAACATTCCCATTGATAAAAAAAGCAAGATAGAGATCGCGAAACGGAGCCGCGGCACACCCCGGATCGTGAACCGCCTGGTTAAACGGGTGCGTGATTTTGCCCAGGTCAAAGGCAAGGGAGTGATCGATCACGACATTACCCTGCACGCTCTGGAAAAGCTGGAAGTGGACCAGCGCGGCCTTGATACGATGGACCGGAATCTTTTAAATACCATCATCCATAAATTTTCAGGAGGCCCTGTGGGCCTTGAGACCATTGCCGTCTCCGTGGGAGAGGATCCCGGCACCATTGAAGATGTGTATGAGCCGTATCTTATCCAGATCGGACTGGTCAAAAGGACCCCGCGGGGCCGGGTAGCCACAAAGAATGCTTATGCTCATTTTAATATCAAATCGGAAGGCCAGCTGGACCTGCTTTAGGCATCATTAAAAAATCTTATTATATCCTCTATGCTGGAGGTCACGGGGCATTCGGGAAGGGAATTCATAAAATGCTGGCCGTATTGCTTTCTGGCGATCCTTGAATCCAGTATCGCCACTACCCCCCTGTCATTCTTCCCGCGAATGAGCCGTCCGAAACCCTGTTTTAACAGTATGGCCGCATTGGGCAGCTGGAACTCTAAAAAGGGATTTCCTCCCGCCTGTTCTATTCTTTCAATTCTGGCCGCCACATAAGGATCTTCCGGCACATCAAAAGGCAGCCTTGTGATAATGACAGCGGAAAGAGCCTCCCCCCTCACATCGATCCCCTGCCAGAAACTCAGGGTGCCGAACAGAACAGAATGGACATCGTCTTTAAAATCCTGCAAAAGGAAGGAGGACGGTTTGTCATTCTGAGCCAGGACCGTGTACTCTATTTTATCTTCTATCCTTTCTTTGACTTCGTACAGTGTCCTGTAACTGGTAAAAAGGACAAAGGCCCTTCCCCGGGTCGATTCCAGCAAAAGAACGATTCTTTCGCTGATGCTTTCCAGATAATTGTTGTATTCAAGGGGATAAGGTACCTTTGGGTCAATAAATAACATCATCTGTTTATTGTAATCAAAGGGAGAGGAAAGGATCAACTCGCTTCCCCTGTCAAGCCCCAGTCGTGATCGTATAAATTCAAAATTATGATCAGTGGACAGTGTCGCCGAGGTCAGTATCGCGCAGGAGAAATGGTCAAACAGATATTCCCTGATAAGGCTGGAAATATCCAGCGGAACAAATCTTAAATGACAATATTGTTTTATTCCCTGAAATTCGATCCAGTAGTAAAGATCATCCCTGTTATGGTCCAGAAAGATCTTGAGGTTCTGGAGATAATGGGATAATTTTTCAATATACAGTTCAAGCTTGATGACCTCATCTTCTTCCAGAGAGAGGCGGCGTTTATCCCAGGACCTGAAGAATTGCCATAAGGTTTCCAGTTGATGGTAAAGGTCGTATGAAAAATACGGCTCTGAATTCCTCATGATACGTGTCGCTTCAGTAAACCGGGCTTTCAATCCGTTAAAGAATATTTCAGCCTGTTTCTTGATCTTCTCGCTATGCTGTTTTAATTCCTGCGCCTTATTTTCCTCAGCCTCTTTTAATAAACCTCCTATGGCATTGATCGTGATATAAAGGTCATGCTCTGACACATCAACCGCAAAGAACCGAAACGCCACGTTTTCCAGCTGATGGGCTTCATCCAGGGTCAGAACATTGAATGAAGGCAGAATACTGTAATGGCTGGCGATATGGGCAAAAAGAAGATGATGATTGCAGACAATGATATTCACGTTTGAAAGTTTTTCCAGCTCATTATAATAGAAACAGTCTTTAAAATACCGGCATTTTTTCCTCATACAAACTTCCGCATCCCGATGGATGCGGGACCATATATGATCCGGAACATCAAGGTCCGTTTCCATTCTCAGGCCTGTGCTTGTATGGTCGATCCATTCCAGGATCCTTTCTTCATGGCCAAAGGGAAGCCAGCCGTCAGACATAAAATCATCCAACCGGGATCGGCACAGGTAATTATTGGCTCCGTAAAAAACACCAAAGCTAAAGGGTTGGCCATTTTTATTGAAAATATTCTGAAGGAACGGGAGATCAATTTCGGTCATCTGCTGTTGAAGGGATTTTGTGTAGGTAGAGACGAGAACGATCTGTTTTTCTTTTAATGAATAAAAGATAAGGGGTACCAGATAGGCAAAACTCTTTCCGGTCCCGGTAGGCGCTTCGATCAGGATATGGTTTTTTTCACATAAAGATCGCTCAACAGCCAGGGCCATATCCATCTGGCATGGTCTGAATTCATAATCCTTCAGATTCCCGGATAAGACCCCTTCTTCAGAAAGAATTTTTTCAAGGTCCATTTTCGTAAAGATCACGCGGGGGAAAAATCCCCCGCGTAGTCCGATTATATTTTAGGAAGATCCTTAAAGGCCTGTTCAATATATTTCTTTTCAAGATGATAATCTTCCATCTTGCCTTCAAAGTAGAGGTCATATGAGCCGAGGTCAAAATGACCATGACCGGAGAAATTGAACACGATGGTCTTTTTTTTCTTCTCTTCACGGCATTTAATGGCCTCATCAATGACCGCTTTGATGGCATGAGCGGTTTCAGGCGCCGGAATAAAACCTTCGGCTCTGGCAAAGGTTACCGCAGCTTTAAAAGCCTCTTTCTGATGATAAGCCCGGCCTTCTACAATACCCTCTTTAACCAGCTGACAGATGATAGGGGCGTCACCATGATATCGCAGACCTCCGGCGTGTATTTTGGGTGGTATGAACTTGTGACCAAGGGTATACATTTTTAAAAGGGGTGTTAATTCAGCCACATCGCCAAAATCATATGCGTAATAACCCCTGGTCAGCGTCGGACAGGCTGTCGGTTCAACAGCGATCATTCTGATCTTCTTTCCGGCTTTCACATCCGGGACAAAGGGAAGCACCAGACCGGCAAAATTACTTCCTCCGCCAACGCAACTGATAAGAATATCAGGTTTGACGTTCACTTTCTTGAGCTGCAATTTGAGTTCTTCACCAATTATGGTCTGATGCAGCAGAACATGATTTAACACACTGCCAAGAGAATATTTGGTATCATCATGAGTGGCCGCATCCTCAACAGCTTCGCTGATAGCTAACCCCAGACTGCCGGGATGGTCCGGCTGCTGTTTAAGAATGGCTTTCCCTGTATTGGTCTTATCACTGGGAGAAGGAATACAATGAGCTCCCCATACCTGCATCATGGACCGCCTGTATGGTTTTTGCTGATAGCTGACCTTTACCATATAGATCGTGGCTTTCAGCCCAAAATAGTTACACGCGAAAGCCAGGGCGCTGCCCCATTGCCCGGCGCCGGTCTCTGTTGCGATCCTTTTCACGCCTTCCTTCATATTATAGTAAACCTGGGCAACAGCTGTATTGGGTTTATGACTTCCCGGGGGTGAAACCGATTCATTTTTAAAATAGATATGAGCCGGGGTTTTCAGGGCCTTTTCCAGCTTGGCTGCCCGGTACATGGGTGTAGGCCTCCATATATTATAGACCTTGAGGATATCCTCCGGGATGGGAATCATTTTTTCCATACTGGCTTCCTGAGCGATAAGCGCCTTGGGAAAGATGGCTTCCAGCTTTGACGGGTCAAGTGGTTTTTTGGTAGCCGGATCCAGGGGGGGTGAAAAAGGGGTTTTCAGGTCCATCAGTTCCGGAAGAACATTGTACCATTTTTTCGGCATTTCACGGTCTTCTAATAAAACTTTAACTTCTAACATAAAATTATCCTCCTGAATGGAATTTTTTAAAGGTTAGTGTGATCCACACCACAGATACCGTCCGGTAAAGATCTTATAGAAAAGCATATACAGTCCAAAGAGAAAGAACATTTTAATACTCCTAAAAAAAACGCCACGGAACAACAAGTGCCCCGTGGCGTTTCCTTTTTATTAAATAAAGAAAATTATTCCTTTTTATTTATTCCACGAGTCACAATCTTAAGTATTCACATGCCAATTGAAAAATAATCTGATTTTCATCGCTTGATCTCAAATTCCTATTTTATAATAATAAAATCCAAAAGTCAAGTGTAACTATTGATTGATTTACCACTGATCTTCGACACAGAAATCACTGAATTTATTTCAGTGATTTCTGTGACATCAGTGGTTTATCCTGTGCTCTTCAGCACGGCCAGATCACTCACTCTGTCCTCTGATTCCGGATCAATGATTTTTATACCTGTGGTACCGCGTCCTGATACAGTTATCGCGTCAGACAGGGTCCGAAGGATCATCCCTTTTAAAGTGGTAATAATGATCTCCTCTTCTTTATCCACGCCTGCCAGACAGGACGCAGGGCCGTTTTTCTTTCCTATTTTCAAGTAAATAACACCTTTGCCGGCCCGCCCCTGACACGGGAATTCGTTAAAAGGGATCCTTTTGGCAAAACCGTTATCTGTAACAACTAACAGCTTTTCTGTCTGTTTAACAGGTACCATTCCTATAACCCTATCCTCCGTGTGGATAGAGATCCCCTTGATACCGCGGGAAGCGCGGCCCATCTCTCTGATCTTTTCACCGTTGATCTTTAATCCTTTGCCCGAACGGGTTCCAATAAATATCTCCTTGTGTCTGTTCTTTTCAAACACAATGACGCCAGCCAGTTCATCCTCTTTCTCCAGATTAATGGCAATAATACCTCTTTTCTTTGCTCCTGTAAACTGGGGGCTGGTAACCTTTTTTATCATTCCTTTTTTTGTTACCAGAATAAATGAATTGTTATCATTAAAATCCTTAATGGCAATAGCGTTGGTAATATATTCATCAACAGTCAGATTAAGGATAACTTTCAAGGATTTACCTTTGATCTGTTTTCCGCCGATGGGGATTTCATATACTTTCATCCAGAAGACTTTTCCGCGATTGGTAAAGAAAAGCAAATGATCATGAGTGGAGGCTACAAGAAGATGCTTTATATAGTCCTGAGAACTTTTCGCTGTAGTTTGAAAGGCTTTTCTCTGTTTCTTATATAATCTGGCCTGCAGGCTTTTTATAAAGCTCTCTCGTGATATGGAGATGATCATATCCTCTTCCACGATGATATCTTCCATTGTGAATTCTGTCGTCTCTTTCACTATCTGAGTGCGCCGGGGGGAAGAGTATTTTTGCTTTATTTCCAGCATTTCATTCTTGATAACATCATTCATCTTCTTCGGACTTGCCAGAATGGCCTTTAATTCCTTGATAAGTTTTAAAAGTCCTTCAAGTTCATCTTCCAGTTTGATCTTTTCCAGCTGGGTCAACCTCTGCAGCTTCATATCGAGTATGGCCAGAGCCTGAATGTCAGTAAATTTGAATCTGGACATCAGGGCATTTTTGGCTGTCTCAACGTTCTTCGATGCCCGGATGGTCTTGATGATGGCATCAATGCTATCCAGCGCTTTGATCAATCCCTGCAGGATATGCGCCCTGGCCTGAGCTTTTTCAAGATCGAATCGGGTCCTTCGTTTCACGACTTCTTTCCTGTGTTTGACGTATTCCTCAATGATCTGTTTCAGGGTCAAAACCCGGGGCTGGTTGTCCACCAGGGCCAGCATGATAATTCCAAATGTGATCTGCATCTGTGTATGCTTGAAAAGCTGATTCAGGACCACCTGGGAATTCACATCTTTACGGACTTCCAGAACCACTCGCATTCCCTGCCTGTCAGACTCATCTCGTAAGTGAGTAATGCCATCCAGTTTTTTTTCTCTTACAAGGTCAGCGATACTTGATATCAATGAGGATTTATTGACCTGAAACGGCAGTTCTGTTATAACAATATATTCTTTGCCTTTTTTTTCTTCGATATTCGTCCTGGCCCTAATCGTCACTTTCCCTTTGCCTCTGGTATAAGCCTCTTTCACACCCTGATAGCCGTAAAGGATCCCTCCTGTGGGGAAATCAGGACCCGGAAGTAACTGCATTAACTGTGCTATCTTTATATCTGAATTTTCAATAAAGCTGATGACCGCATTAATTGATTCAGCGAGATTATGCGTGGGAATATTGGTTGCCATACCCACAGCAATACCATTGGCCCCATTCACCAGAAGATTAGGAAAAGCCGCCGGCATAACAAGCGGTTCTTTTCGTGTCTCATCAAAATTTCCGACAAAGTTGACTGTGTCTTTGTTGATATCCTTGATCAATTCTTCAGAAATAGCAGAGAGTCTTGCTTCTGTATACCGGTAGGCGGCAGGATTATCGCCGTCAACAGATCCAAAATTCCCCTGACCGTCCACCAGGGGAACACCCATGGAAAAAGGCTGGGCCATTCTCACAAGGGTATCATAGACAGCTGTATCACCGTGAGGATGAAAATTGCCTATCACTTCTCCCACGATCTTGGCGCATTTTACATAAGGATTACCGTAGGTCCATCGCCTCTCGTTCATGGCAAAGAGGATACGCCTGTGAACAGGCTTGAGCCCATCCCTGACATCAGGTAAAGCGCGTCCGATAATAACACTCATGGCATAATCGATATAGGAGTTTTTCATCTCCTCTTCAATATAGACCGGTACAATACGCCTGTCAAAAAGCTGCAGGCTGTCGCTACCCTTTTTCCTTCTTGGCATTATTCCTCCCAATCTTTATATGGAGAATATGTAAGGTCTTTTTTTTATTGTTTTTCGTTCTTCGTTCATCGTTCGTCGTTTTTATATCATTAAACGACAAACGATGAACGTTGAACGTAATTCAGCGCCTGGCCGGATTCGAACCGGCGACACCAGGTTTAGGAAACCTGTGCTCTATCCTACTGAGCTACAGGCGCGTCTTATTCTTCTTCTGTAATTTACTGAAAAATCTTGAGGATTTCAAAGGAATTTTATCTTTTTCCATCTCATAGATGACCATCCCCGTAATGACTTTGGGATAGAAATAGGTGGTCTTCTGGGGCATCCTCTCATTATGATTGGCTATCTTGATCGCTTCCCTGACTCTGGGAGAATTCTGTATAATGGCCACCTGATGTTTGTTCCTTTTCACTTTATCAATAGCCTCTTTGAAATCCTTGGTATAATCAATATAGATCTGATTGGAAATATCCTTCTTGGTCAGATGCAGGATATAATCGATCAATAAGGTATGAATAATATTCACATCCAGCCTTTTCCAATCCTTTGATTTTTTTACCCTGCTCATTTTCAAATAGGCCTGGGTATTCCTTAAAGTAAGGAGAAAATACCTTTTCATATTCTTGATATAGATGCCAAAAGCATGCATCCGGTGCCCTTTGGCTTTGAGGTCTTCATACCATTTTTTCCTCGCCTCTTTTTCCTCCTTGGTATTGGAAAAATTGTAGACCTCCAGTTGAAAATAATCTTTTATATGTGAAAGAAGGGCCTTTAACTTCATGTCACCCAGATTGTAAAGGATCCTGTGTGTGGGTAAAAGGGAAAGCCCCTGATGATCCATATTAACAAGGAACATCATGATATAATCTACAGGATGGTCCACCTTTTTCGGTATATTATGTTTTTTCTTATAGTAATTCCTGTAATTCAACATGGTATGATACCGATGATGGCCATCAGCTATATAGATCAGTTTCTTTTTCATCACTTTCTGTATCTTTTTAATAATACCAGAATCAGATACTCTCCAGAATTTATGATGCAGGTCTTTGAATTCCTGATAATCGATCTCGGGGTCATTTTCATTGATGCATTTTTCAAGCATGTTATCAATGATATTCTTTTTATCATGATAAAGGGCATAAATGGGGCTGAACTGGGTATTGGTCGTGACCGTCAATTGGAAACGATCTTCCAGCGGTTTGGCCAGCACATCTTCATGTGGCAATATCCTTCTTTCTTTATAATCCTGCAGTTTGACCAGAGCGATGAACCCTCTGATCGTTTTCACTTCTTTGAAAAACGGGAGGGCATACTTGAGTTCGTAACAATACATGGAAAAGCCCTTTTCTGTCTTTAAAATGCTTTTCTTTTTCCATTCTTTAAGGTATTGTTTCGATCGCGTATAGCGGTTATCATTTTTACTATCAAATCGTTTGATCTTCCCGAGGTCCATCCTGATAACGTTATAAGGATTTTTTCTATAGAATTCTTCCTGCTTGGCCTGGTCTATGATATCATAGGGCCAGCAGAGGAACTGACCGGGATTACGAAAATACCGGGTATTGTATCGCAGGGCTTTAAAGGGTTTGACCATGTTTACTTTTTTAACTTTATTTCGTATGGCTCTTAATGGCTGCATATCCTTTCCTTATTTTTTTAAAATAGAAATAGAGGAAATAAATTTAACCAATAAAAAATCTAATATCAAGAAAATTATAAAGAATATAAGATTATTTTACAGGATCAGGATTATTTATCCACAGGGGGCAGATCCAGAGGAGAGATATAGTCTCCCATCTTATTTTGGGCATCCAGCAGTCGTTTTTTCTGTTCTTCGAGCAGTTTGAATATGATCTGTGGCGCATCAGCCACCTTTTTTTTGTATATATTAACGACCCTTTCTATCTTGGCCAGATTCTCAGGGATACGGACAGTGAACTGTTTGATATAATCATCCTGAGTGTAATTTCTGTCCAGCACTTTTTTAAACAGATCCTTTAGATCTTCATACAGAGGGATGATCCCGGTAGGCGTCTTGATCCCTTTTACATCATTATGGCATCTCCAAGCCATCCACTTGATCCATATGGATTTATCCGTCTTTGAGTTGAGAAAATTCCCCTGATCATCTTTCAAAAAGTAATTGACGGAATATATTCTCGGTGGTTTGGAAACCTTTTTACCGAATTTCAGATTATGTTCCACATAGGCGCCTATAGGAATGGAAAGAAAATCCAGATTGGACATGGGATTAAATTTTCGTATACCCACCTTCCCCAGTGTAGCGGCAGTGGTCTCTGATTCAAGAGCCGCCCCTTTTGTAACAATCCCATGGGCCCAGTCGAAAGACTCCTCGACAGGGACAGAGGTATCTGAATCTCTTCCCCCGTATATGATACCGGCCACTTCAACCCCTTTAGGATTATCCAGGTTCTCATCAACATTCTCCAGAGTATCCAGGCTTACGGTAAAACGGGCGTTTTTATGCGCAGGCGGTATCTCGTTATCCTTACTGTCTGTTTTACCAAGATACCACTGTCCGGAATGATTAAAGCCTTTTTCAGGGATATGGGGATCTTTGCCTTTCCAGAAGGGAAGGTTCTCTTCCGTTATCAGAACATTGGAAAAGATCACCTCATAAGGCCTGTTAAGCACTTTCCATAAAATCGGATCATCTTTTTCATTCACGCCGTCAATGATACCGAACATTCCTTTTTCAACATTGACCGCATGAACTTTATCTTTTATGATCCTCAGATAGGCGATATCATCTCCCACGATAGTCTCACCGGGCAGCATAGACGTTGATGTCTTGCCGCAAAGGCTTGGGAAAGCTCCGGTAAAGTAGCCTTTCCTTTTCCCGGGGCCATTCACCCCCATCAAAAACATATGCTCTGTCAACCAGCCTTCCCTGTACCCTTTATTAATAGCCAGGCGCATGGCCAGTTTCTTCAAACCCAGTGTATTACCGCCATATTGAGTATTGACACTGTAGACGATATTCTCCTCTACGTCGATATAGACTCTTCGTTTTTCAATATCTTTCGAAACGTTTCCCTCCAGTTCTCCTTCACTGTGCAGGAACCTGAAAAAATCCGCGGAAGCGGAACCCTTTAATTTTTTAAATTGCTCATACCCCTGTCTGTAGAGAAGGATCTCGCTGTGAGCGACATAGGTCGAGTCAGTGATCTGAAGGGCCGGCAGGGAAAACCGGGAATCTGTCGGTCCCAGACAGAAGAACAGAACATACAGGGTGTGATCTTTCATGATGCCTTTGAAAATTTCATTTAATTCAGCCAGTCCCTTTTTTCTATCTGTTTGATTTAAATTCGGATCAAAGTTAACATTCTCAGAAACCAGAAATTTTGTGTTCTCCTTGTCCCTGGCCTGATCATAGTATCCATCAAAGTGAATGGTATGCCCTTCCCATTTCAGTTTACGCTCTTCACCATGAGCCAAAGACTGATCTTTTATATCTTTGACATCCCGGTCAGACCCGTCACACACGTAAACATCTTTTGGATGACAGAGTGTGATGACTTTTTTCAGGAATTCATTCACATGTTTATTATTGATCGTTTCCAGCTTTTTTAAATGCGCCTTGTCCAGTTTGGATTTCAAAAGATCCATGACCTTGTCACCCATAAGAATCCTCCCTGCTTGATATAAATTTTCATTAAAATAGGACAATTCATTTAAAAAGTCAATAACTTTGGTATTTTTCTTGTCCCGGGCCTTGAGGCTTCCCGGGAAATAATTAAAACTTTTATATTGACAAATGGATTGAATATTATTAATATAGCCTAGATCTTTTACTAAATATATCGAGGAGGGAGTTATGGCTCTATTAAAGATATTACTCCCTTCTCTAGTTGGTGGTATAGCATTAGGTTACATATTAAGGCTTGTCATTGGAAGGATAAAATTAACAAGCGCTGAAGTTAGATCAAAAAAGATCCTTGAAGACGCACAAAGAGATGCAGAATCAAAAAAGAGAGAGTATCTGCTCGAAGCTCGAGATCAGATCTATAAAGAACGAAATGAGCTGGAAAAAGAGCTTAAGATCAGACGAGAAGAAACTAAAAAACTTGAACAGCGCTTTAGACAAAAAGAAGAGAACATAGATAAGCGTGTTGAAATATTAGAAAAAAAAGAAAACCATGCTGACCAATTAGAGAAGGAATTAAAGGGTAAAGACGAGAACTTAAAGAAAGAACAGGAACGGATACAAAAACAACTCGAAAAGATATCCAATTTAAGCAAAGAAGAAGCCCGCAAACTTTTTTTAGAGAACATTCAAAAAGAAGCCAAATACGAGGCTTTAAAAATTGCCACAACCATTGAAGATGAGGCTAAGAGAACAGCTGAAACGAAATCCCAGGAGATCATCGCTAACGCTATCCAGCGAAACGCTTCCCTTTTAACATCTGAATTGTCTGTCACCACTGTTCATCTTCCCAATGATGAAATGAAAGGAAGGATCATCGGCCGTGAAGGGCGGAATATCCGCACCCTGGAAAATTTGACGGGGGTGGACATCATCATTGATGATACTCCTGATACCGTCGTTATTTCCGGCTATGATCCCATGAAACGTGAAATTGCCAAGATCGCTCTGGAAAAACTTATATTCGATGGCCGGATCCATCCATCCCGGATCGAAGAGATCGTGGAAAACGTTCAGAAAAACATTGACAATTTCATGATGGAGAGGGGAGAACAGGTGATCTTTAAGCTCGGGCTTCAGGGCATCCATTCTGATGTGATCAAATTGATCGGAAAGATGAACTACAGAACGAGTTACGGACAGAATACCTTGAACCATAGTATCGAAGTCGCTCATCTGTGTCAATCCATGGCGGCTGATATGTCATTGGATCCCATTCTGGCCAAAAGGATAGGGCTTTTGCATGATATTGGGAAATGCCTTTCCACCGAATCAGGAGACGGCTCACATGCTGTTGTTGGCGGAGAATTCCTGAAGAAATACAATGAAAACAACATTGTCATTAATTCAATAGCCTCTCATCATGGTGACAGGGACCCGGAAACGGTTTATGCCGTACTGGTTCAGGCTGCTGATGCGATTTCCGCTTCACGCCCCGGCGCCAGAAAAGAAAATATTGACGAATATGTTAAACGATTGGAAAGCATTGAAAAGATCGCCAATGGGTTTGACGGTGTTGACAAAGCCTATGCCATCCAAGCTGGACGCGAAGTCCGTATTATCGTTTCCAATGACCATGTGTCCGATGATGACGCCAAATCACTGGCAAAGGAAATCGCCAAAAAGATCGAAAGCGAGCTGCGATACCCCGGTCAGGTCAAGGTGACTTTAATAAGGGAAACCAGAATTATTGAATATGCCCGATGATCAACGATCCAAAATTAGAAAATGATTTTAATGTCCTTTTCTTAGGGGATATTATAGGCCGTTCGGGCCGTGAATGCATTGAAAACGGCCTTGCACCCATTTTACAGGAGCACAGAATAGATTTTGTTATCGCCAACGGTGAAAATGCGGCCGGTGGTTTTGGAATAAATTCAAAGATCGCTTACCATTTTCTCGAAAACGGGATAGACTGCATCACGACAGGAAATCATATCTGGAAAAACAAAGATATCCTGGAGGTCCTTGATAAAGAAAAAAGGATCCTGAGACCGGCGAATTATCCGGCCGGTTCTCCCGGAAGAGGTTACAGTATCTACAAACGAGGGAATAAAAAAATTCTTGTGATCAACCTTCTGGGAAGATTGAACCTGCTGGAAGTGGATTGCCCTTTCCAGAAAGCCAATGAGATCCTTGAAGCCATTGATAAGAACAGCTTTGATATTTCTATTGTTGATTTTCATGCTGAAGTGACATCAGAAAAAGTAGCGATGGGATGGTTTCTTGATGGCCGCGTATCAGCTGTGATTGGAACGCATACCCATGTTCAAACAGCAGATGAAAGAATTCTATATAATGGAACAGCCTATATCACGGATGCCGGTATGACCGGTTCATTTAACTCCGTGATTGGTATGGAAAAAGAAAGCATTATCAATCATTTTCTGACTCGCATGCCAAAAAAGTTTCAGGTGGCTTCCGGGGATGAAAAGATCAACGGTGTTGTGGTATCAATTTCAGATCAGAACAAAGCCAGGGCTATTTATCGAATCAATCACTTGGTTTAATCGTTATGCTTCTTGAAAAAATAAATAATCCAAAGGATCTGAAAAAATTTAATTTTACCGATTTGGATATTCTGGCCCGGGAAATACGTGACTTTTTGATCAATCATGTATCCCAGACCGGTGGTCATCTGGCTTCTAACCTCGGTGTCGTCGAATTGACCCTTGCTTTACATTATGTATTTAATGCCCCGAAAGACAAGATCATCTGGGATGTCGGTCACCAGAGCTATATTCATAAGATCATAACAGGCCGTAAGGATAAATTCTCCACGTTAAGACAATATAAAGGGTTGAGCGGGTTTCCCAAACCCACGGAAAGTGAATATGATACTTTTATTGCTGGCCATGCCAGCACGTCCATCTCTCTGGCATGCGGATTAGCCTGTGCCAGAGATCTTAAAAAAGAAAAATACCATATTGTATCGATCATTGGAGACGGGGCCCTGACCGGCGGAGAAGCCTTCGAAGGGTTAAATAATTTAGGGCATCTTGGAAAAGATGCCATTATTATACTTAATACAAATGAAATGTCGATCTCTCCCAATGTCGGTGCTATAGCCACTTACCTGAACAGGATCATTACCGAATCACTATATAATAAGATCAAGACAAAAATAGAAAATGTTCTGAAAGGCATACCGGAAATCGGGAACAGGCTCTTTCAATTAAAGAACAAAGCGGCTGAGCTGATAAAAGCCTTTTTCGTGCCCGGCATACTTTTTGAGGAGCTGGGATTCATGTATGTGGGTCCTCAGAACGGCCATGACATAAAGACAATGATCCAGACATTAAAACGATTAAAAAAATTAAAAGGCAGGCCCATCCTGTACCATATCGTTACCGTTAAGGGAAAGGGTTACCAGCATGCCGAAAAAAGTCCGGAAAAATTTCATGGTGTTTCCTGTTTTGATGTGCAGACGGGAAATGGAACAAAAAAAGATAACCTTACCTATACGGATGTGTTTGGCAGGACAATCCTTCAAATAGGGAAGGAAGACAAGAAAGTGATTACGATCACAGCCGCCATGCCGGAGGGTACCGGCCTGGAACTTTTTAAAAGTTGCCTGCCTGAAAGATTTTTTGATGTGGGAATAGCCGAACAACATGCTGTTACCTCCGCGGCGATGATGGCCAAAGAAGGTTTTAAGGTGGCTGTGGCTATCTATTCTACTTTTCTTCAACGGGCCATTGACCAGATCATTCATGATGTTGCCATCAGCCGCCTGCCGGTCAAGTTCTTTCTGGACCGTGCCGGTATTGTCGGGTCGGATGGGGAAACCCATCAGGGTATTTTTGACCTTTCTTATTTACGCATGATCCCCCACGCGGTTATCCTTGTCCCTAAAGACGGAAAGGAGTTCAGGCATATGATCTTTACGGCCTTTCAATACAGCCATGGGCCTATTTTTATAAGATATCCGCGATATTATATTCCGGAAAAAACAATAGACTTTTCCATGCCCCTCAAGACTATCCCCATCGGGCCAATCGAACGCTTGAAAAAAGGGAAAAGCATGGGTATTATAGCCACAGGAATAATGGTGCAGGAAGCCTTGAATCTGTCTGATATGTTCCCGCCAGGTCAATGCACTGTATTAAACCTGAGAACCATCAAACCCCTTGATGAAAATCAATTGATCGAATATATCAAGCCTCTTAAACATGTCATTATCATGGAAGAGAACGTCACCAAAGGGGGGATCAATGAAGAGATCATCTCTGTCCTTTCTAAAAACAAAATATATAAAAAAATCAGCACTTTTGGCCTGCCTGATAAATTCATTGAACATGGCGATCCTGATTTCTTGAGAGAAAAATACGGCCTCAAGGCCGAACAAATCTACAGAGTACTAAGTACTAAGTACTAGGTTCTATGTTCTTTTCTTAACTTAGTACATAGTACTTGGAACTTGGTACTATACAAAAATGAAGAACAAGAAGCGATTGGATATACTCCTCCATGAGAAAGGATACTTCTCTTCCCGGTCTCAATCACATCAGTATATCCTGGCGGGCAAAGTATTTATTAATGAAACAAGAGAAGATAAGCCAGGGAAACTGTTCCCGGTAGATAAGATTAAAACTGTGTATATCAAACAATCTCCCCGGTATGTAAGCCGTGGAGGTTACAAGCTCGAAAAAGCCTTAAAGGAGTTTTCTGTTAATCCTTCAGGAAAGATATGCCTGGATATCGGCGCTTCAACAGGTGGGTTCACAGACTGCCTCTTGCAGAAAAAGGCGAAAAAGGTTTATGCCGTGGATGTGGGATACGGTCAGATCGATATGAAATTACGTCGTGACCCCCGCCTTGTTCTGCTGGAAAAAACGAATATCCGCTATATTACCGAAAAACAGTTTGATGAAAAAATAGAACTGGTCACCTGCGATGTCTCATTTATTTCTGTTCAAAAGTTCCTTCACCGGCTTGCGGCCTTCCTTTCAGAAAACTTCGATATGATCGTCCTTGTTAAGCCGCAGTTTGAAAGCTCGATAAAAGAGGTTAAAAAAGGGGTAATAAAAGATCCTCTGGTACACGCAAAGGTCTTACGATCGTTTCAAGACTATATCCTTTCCATCAATTTGAAAATAATCAACTGGACCTTTTCTCCCTTAAAAGGGCCAAAGGGCAATATCGAATACCTGGCTCATATTACAAAGGCAGCTCCGCAAAAGGCTCCGGATATAGAAGTGATAGTCAATATGGCTCATACCAGTCTGAAAAAAGAAATTTCTAAAGAAGAAAGTGGCAAATGACGATTAATGTAGTGAAAAGCAATGAACAAGCCAAGTAGTAAGACCCAATATGAACGCTACAAAGAGACACAGATCAAAACCGCTTCACAGGGGAAACTGATCGTCATGTTATACGACGGGGCTATCCGTTTCCTCAATATGGCTAGATCCTTTATCGATGAAAAAAATATCGAAGATTCCCATAAGAATATTGTAAAAGCCCAGGATATTATCATGGAACTTTTACTCTCTCTCAATATGGAAGCTGGTGAGATCGCCCAAAAGCTCTATAATCTCTATCTGTATCTCAATAAAAAACTGATGGAAGCCAATATGTATAAGAAGAAAGAACCCATTGATGAGGTAATAAAGATCCTCTCTGAGATGAGAGAGGTCTGGGAAGAAGCGGCCAGTAAAACCACTTCCAACAGCGGATCAGCATTAGAAAAGAACAACAGTGTAAACATCTCCACCTGAGATGAGCCTTCACATCAGGAAAGAAATTTCTTCAAACTTAATCCCCTGACAACAGTTTGAGTGGATTTTTCTATTTTACCCACCAGTTCATTGATGAATGTATATTCCCTGTCACCGGACATTTTTAACTGTGTTTCTCCATGGTCCCTCAGGGTTTTTATAACATCATATACATTGATCTTTTCCAAAGGTTTTCCCGGAGTAAAATAGATCCCTCCTTCCTTTTTCACGGCTACAACAAGGCCGCTCTTTTCAAGGATCCCCAGAATCTCATTGACCAGCTTGACCGGCAGATTTAATCCGGTTGAAATGCTCTCATTATTCAAAAAGGTCTCACTGTTATAAAAACTTTTAGAGATGAGTAACATGATACGCAGGGCGAATCTTTCCTTATCCGACATGCTTATATTCACGCTGGAGGCCTCTTTCTGATAGGTTCCCAGATTCTGAGCGGCAAAAGATATTTCCGCTCCCAAAAGGACAACGACCCAGCTGATATAAAGCCAGATCAAAAACAGGGGGATCTGTGAGAATGACCCGTATATAGCATTATATTTAGCAACCCCGACCTGGAAATGAATATAAAAGAACTGGGCTACTTGCCACAACGTGCCGCCAATAATGCCTCCTGTCAGCGCAGAGGTGAACTTGACACGGGTGTTGGGCATAAAATAATAGACAAAGGTCAAAGCCAGCCATACCATAATATAGGGGGTCAACCTTAATAAAAAAAGATAAAGATGGCTTATCACGGATACGCTCAATATCTTTTGGACAATAGTATTGCTCTGCAATCCGGCTGTCGAGCTGATCGCTATGACCGTAAGAAGGGGGTAGACAATGATCACAGAAAGATAATCTGTGAATTTCCGGCCTATTGAACGGGACCTCTGTATGCCCCATATTCTGTTCAGGGCTTTTTCAATATTGCCCAAAAGAGATATTACGGTAAACAGCAAAGTGGCCACCCCTATGGCTCCCAGGGCAGTCACATTCGTGTTGTTGATATAGGAAATGATCTGGTCCACGATCTGGGTACGGCCGGCAGCGATCTTGGTCAAAAAGGTTTTTAAATAAACGGTGTTCTGGAACCCAAAGCCTTTGGAAACAGAGAAGGCCACAGCTAAAAGAGGGACAATGGATAAGGTTGTGGTATAGGTTAAAGCCGAGGCTCTTAAAAGGCATTGATCCTTGATAAAACCAAGAAAGACAAGATATCCGCCTTTCAAGAAATACATTATGGTCTTTCGGATCTTGCTGAGATTGGCGAATTCAAGATCCCAGAGATCATGACTGAAGAATTTTAATATCTTCTGTCCAAAATTAAACTTTCTTTTCATTAATAATAACTTTATCTATTCTTGATGATAATCCTGATAGGTAACCACAAAGTCCATTATTTTCTGAAGCATTTCTTTAAATTCTGAAAGACCGGTGACAGGGATCTTGATCGTATTACGCATGGCGTTGCGTTTTTCGGTAACCTTCAAGTATTCCCCCTGTGGCGTTGACTTTAGATCAAAAAAGAACATTTTTTGCTCAATAGGCAACTTTTGATTATAAATATCTTTTTCTTCCATAACTTTCCCCTTCCGTTTATAAAGAAAATGTATATAAACAAATATAAAATGTCAACTAATTTTATTTGCCCCAACGCCGTTCTCTTGACTGGTATTCTTTAATAGCCAGCACCAGGTCTTTTTCTTTAAAATCAGGCCAATTGAGAGGAGAAAAATACCACTCGCTGTAAGCGCTTTCCCATAAAAGAAAGTTACTGGTACGGACCTCGCCACTGGTCCTGATAACCAGGTCCGGATCAGGCAATTCAGGATTATACATAAACTGTTTAAATGTTTTTTCATTCAGCCGGGCGAGACTGAACTTTTTCTTTTTTATGGCGACGTTCATCTTTTTTATCCCGTCGATGATCTCCTGCTGACCGCCGTAATTAAAGCATATATTAAAGATAATATCATAATTCATTTTTGTTTCTTTAACAGCAAAGCGTATGGCCCTGCGGGTAGAGGAGGTCAGATTTCTCATTCGCCCGCTGTGAATGATCCTGATACCCTGCTCTTTCAACTTTTTATAATTTTTATTAAAATATCTGTCCACCATATCCATAATAAATTTTATTTCGTCTTTGGCCCTTTCCCAGTTCTCTGTGGAAAAGGCATAAACAGAAATGGCTTTGATCCCTATCTCTTTTGAAAATTTAACGATCCGTTCCACATTCTCCATCCCCCTCCTGTGCCCTTCCATCGGCGGGAAGCCTTTTTTCCTGGCCCACCGCCTGTTCCCGTCAAGTATAATGGCAATATGCGCCGGTATTCTTTTTTTATCCAGAGTTATTCCAAAATATTTCTTCATCAGATGATCTGTTAATTTATCATAACAAATCTATTGTGTCAATCGTTTTTTCAGGGCAGGGCCCGGTCAAGTGATTTTCTTTAATCGCAAGATATCTTCCATATACGAATTGATTTGAGGCAGTTTGAACAAAGTATAGATGATACTGAACAACAGGGCTAAAAAGATTATTAAGCCTCCGGCCGTATGATGAGTTGTCTCAAAGGGGACATCCTTTCCTCCTGTAAAATAGATCACCACCGTATTCCTAACAATATTGGCTGTAAAAAGGATCAAGGCAACAACAAAAAAGACCCTGCGTTTTAAAGAGACATCCGCCTCAATAAAATGGATCAGAAAATAAAATAATAATATTTCTCTGACACCGGTACAACCCAGAACGATCCCGATATCCGTTGGTTCAATGGGAACATTGACTTCAAATATATTCCCTTTGATCACGCCTATTCCCTGCTGCCAGAAAAGTGAATAGCCGGCATAGTCAATACCTCCCAGGGCTCCTTTAAATCCTAAAAGATGCGCCGGGAGAAAAGAGAGAAACGCCACGGCCAGAATCGATAAGCCTCTTAAAAGTGGAATATTTTCAATTAAAAAATAAATACCAAAAGAAAAAAGGATAATCCTGGTTAAATAACGATAAGCCGGATATCGCCAGTCTTCATCTGTTACCTTCAGGATAATGTAAGTTAAGGTTATAATCAAAATCATATGGGTTATAATGGGGTCCGGGCTTTTCATCACATCAATCTGGATATAAATGAGCAGATTGATAAAGGAATAAAGGCAGAGAACAATAAGAGCGGAAGTGAAAAAAAACACCTTTTCTTTTTTAAAAAGTAAAAGCAGGATCAATACCGCGGGGAAAATCAGGATCCTGTTGATATTAAATAAAAAATTTATCATAAAGCCGATGAATATCGTTTAATGGAAAATTCTTTGATCAAAAAGCTCATTTTACCCGTCGCTTTTCCTAACAGGCAGAACTTGAACTGTTCAGACCCCTTATAGGGCAATTCATCTATTCTTATATCATCAACATAGAAACCGGTGACATTACCATCATAGGTAACTTTAAGGGTATGATAATCTCTGTCTTCATCTCCAAAAACAGTGATATACCTGGCTTCTATTTCGTTGTCCTGTGGCCCCAGTTGAAAACAGAAATATCCTCCTGTATCATACCTGATAAACATTTTTTTATTCTTATTATCCATAAATCCAAAATAGAGACGTGACCCTTTAAAGGCCTTGGCTTTAAACTGAACTTTCATCTCAAAAGGCATACTGAGAAAACTGTGGCTCACCAATCCCAGCCACATCCCATTCTTGAACCTCTGGTGTTCTTTGCCGGATATCCGTGATAATAAATATAACCCCCCGTCCTTTACGCCTTTTCTAATAGAAAGGTCAGGATGCGAAGGGTTGAAATATTCTTTGTCCCAGAAAGAAGGATCCAGCCTCTGGAAATCATCAGTGAAATCATCAAGAACATTTAAATAATTGGTCGTGTTATCTTCAATAATGATCCAGTCAGAAAAGACCTTTTCTCCCTTTCGGGAAACATCCAGCCTGTATTCACCCGCATCGATCCCGATCGAAAAGGGAGCATGAAGCGTTATTCTGTCTTCACCGGAGGCCAGGAAAAATTCCATGCCTTCCGGTATAGAATTGCCCGTTAAAAAACCCTTGTTTGATAGAAGAGGCAACGAACGCTTTTTTTCTTCTATGACATGGTTAATAACGGATGATATCACCTGATCACAAATAGAGGGGATCTCGGAATCGCTGGTGATAACGCTTTTTAATCTCTTTATGGATTTCTTTTTTAAGAGGTCGTTAATCAGAACTTCCAGCACAAGATCATCCTTCTTGATCACTCGATAGTCTATGGCGATGTGAGCAGGGGATTCGTTATAGACAATATAATTTGTAAAGTATGACGATTTTTCCTTGAAAAGGATCTCAAATATCTGGCTGTATTCTTCTGCTCTTTTGTTTTTTTCAACAGTCCCGGAAACGATCTGGATATTGAATTTTTCAGGCGTGATGTTGTCTGCCAGTTTAAAATGATATTTATTCTCCCTGTTGGCCGTTACATTTATCACTTTGGTTATCGAGCGGCTTTGGCCTGTAATTTTTAAGGGATGCTGGCCGATCAGGATCGAATGAAGATAAAGTGGAGTATTACCTGCTTTTTTCTCATCAATAGTGACAGTTGCATTTTTCGGGACAGACAGGATGGACAGATCCGAATAGAAAGAATCATTGATGCTTTCCATGATCCGGGCGGATAACTTTTTTACGATCCCGGGTATGCTCTTCTTCGTCTTGAATTTTATATTGTATTTTTTAACTCTTATGTTGTCCGACTGATTATAAAGGATGGCCTTTAATTGATAATACTGTTTTTTCTTTTCGATCCAGATAGTCAGTATGCCGAGCGGTGTAAAGTCGAAACGAACCTGCTTTTCCCGGCTTAATTCTGCGTGTAACAGATCCACAAGATCAGAAAAGACGGTCTTCATAGGGGCGGATGACTTATCAACGATCCTGATGGGAACCGCCTCCCGGGGAAAGGAAACCGCATCCTTTTTCATTTCTCTGAAAAGATCAGGGATGGTTTCATAAAGTATCGCTTCCCTTCGAAAGATCTCAGGTGCCCCTTTCAGCATGGAAAGGGTAAAAAACAAAGCCGGACCAAGATCACTGTGAGGCTCATAAGTCATATCAAAGGCCATTCTGTACAAACCCAGCCTCATCTTTAAACCTGTTCCTAAACTGATATGTGTCCCCCGTGATGAGCCCTTCAATCCGATACGGGGTGTGATAAAATATTCACTTAAAAATTCCAGTCCCACTTTATTTACCATGGGTCCGCTTTCCAGCCGTGTAAAATAATCCAATTCATACATGACAGAAAAAAGTTCGATGGGTTTGTAGAATAATCCGCAAGCCAGGCAGGTGGGGATAACTTCTTCCTCTTTAATATATTTTACGCCTGTCCCAAGATTGCGCAGGGCCAATCCCACTTTAAAGTTCTCCTGGGCCCGTTCATAGTACTTGAACATTTCCATGCCAGTAAGGAAAGCCAGATCAAAAGAAAGATTTTTCGCGACAGATCCAGCAATATCAGAATTGAGATATTTCAAGCTGATACCGCCATAATACTGATCCAGGAACTTTACCCCATACCCGGCCTGCACAATAGCGGAAGAATAACTTATTTTTTCTCTGGTCTCAAGTCCATAACTGATCTCATTAAAATCTCCTGTCGTGATATAGTGAAGGCCGAGACCTGCGGTTCCCTGTTTCAAGGGATAGCACAGCGAAAGATGACTGTAATAAAGTTCGAATAGATTGACATACCCTAAAGCCGCGCCAAAGTCTTTTATAGTTCCAAGACCCGCCGGATTATAAAAAAGAGTGGTCGGGGAATCAACAAGGACAACAGCGGCCTCTCCCAGGGCTTTTTCTCTGGCTGAAGGATTAAGACTAAAGATTTCAAGGGCAACAGGTTCAGAGAACAACAACATAGATAAAAAAAGGAGATAATATATAAGGATAACGGCTTTCTTATTCATCACGCGATTAAAAAATAGTAAGATTCTGATGAAAGTCAAATATTTTGTATTGACTTTTATAATAATATAAATATAATTAGTTGTTAGTTTTTACAAAGAAATATTATGATAGAACGATATACATCACCTGAAATGGGCAAAATATGGGATCTGAAAAACAGGTTTCAGAAAATGCTGGATGTGGAGATCGCCGCCTGTGAAGCCTGGGCAGAACTGGGAAAGATCCCCAGGCAGGCCCTTTTAACAATAAAGAAAAAAGCGCGTATTGATGTGGATTTGATCAATGAAATAGAGCAGGTTACGCGTCATGATGTGATCGCCTTTATCACCTCTCTGGAGAAATGCGTCGGGGAAGATTCTAAATATATCCATCTGGGTTTAACTTCATCTGATGTCATTGATACAGCCTTTGCCCTGCTTGTCCGGGAGGCTTCAGAACTCATAATGGAAAAATTAAACAGCCTCTGCCATCTATTAAAAAAGATGGCCTCTGCCCATAAATTAACCTATATGATAGGCAGAACTCATGGCGTTCATTCTGAGGTGATCACATTTGGCTTCAAGCTGGCGATATGGTATCAGGAATGCAAAAGAAATATTGAACGATTCAAACAGGCTGTCAAAGAAATGGCATGTGGTAAGATATCCGGCGCTGTCGGGACCTACTCCAACCTGGACCCAAGACTTGAAACGATAGCCTGCAAGATCTTGAAATTAGAACCGGCAAAAATATCTTCTCAGATCATTCAAAGGGATAGATACGCCTATTATATGCAGATCCTGGCGCTCATGGGTACATTCATTGAAAAGATCGCTCTGGAGATCCGGCTTTTGCAAAAGACAGAAACACTGGATCTGGAAGAGCCTTTCAGTAAAGGACAGAAAGGGTCTTCTGCCATGCCTCATAAACATAATCCCATACTCTGCGAGCAAATGACAGGACTGGCCAGGGTTCTTCGGTCTAATTCACTGGCGGCCCTGGAAAACAATGCCCTGTGGCATGAGCGGGATATTTCTCATTCCTCTGTAGAGAGGATCATTTTTCCTGATTCGACCATACTGATCCATTACATGCTCAACAAAGTCATCTACATCCTGCAGAATCTCAAAGTGAACAAAGAAAAAATGATCAAAAATATTTATACCACAAAAGGCTTGATCTTCTCACAAAATGTATTGACCCGGCTGATCGAGAAAGGACTTTTACGGAATCAGGCATATGAACTGGTCCAGAGAATAGCCAATGAAGCCTGGAAAACAGAGAATGACTTTATCAAAATGATAAACTCTGATCCACAGATAAGGGAACATCTCTCTTCTGAAGAAATAGATAATTGTTTTGATTACAGATCAAATGAAAATAAGATACTGAAAGCCATCCAGCGGGCTTTGAAATAGACCCCTGGTGTTACTCTTTGCTTCCGTAGAATTTACTGCCTCTGACATATTTAAAATCAAAGGATTTTTGATCATGATTCCATTCGCTTTTAGCAGCCAGCATATATTGACTTCGCAGCTTGGATAATTCCGGAGAAATACTGATCTTAAAATTTAACGCCTTGGTCTCACCGGGCCCAAGGTAAGGCGTGATCACTTCGCTTATCACAGGTTGAATGCCGGGATTATCAATTATCTGTGTCTTTATATTTCGTATCTCCCGTAAACTCTGGTTTTCAATGTTTACAACAATATTGAACGCATTATTAAAATAGACCTTTTTAGGAGCCGCAATGGAAGTTTTGATCTCTAATTCTCCTTTTTCCAGCCTGAATTCAGAAAACGATTTTCCCGCCGTAATGAACCATTCCCTGGGAGAATAGACCCCCTTTCGGCCCCACAGAGCGCGTGAAATATCATGCCAGAAAATACCATCTGCCATACCACCGAATGTTATCTTTTTGCTGCCAAGCAATGTACGTCTTACTATTTCTTCCGGAGGGCTCAGATAGGGACTGTCCAGAAGTTTTACATCCACACTCTCTCCCACAAGAATATTGACCTGTTTGGATGAAATATAGCCCTTCCAATCGATCAGAACCTGTCTGAACTGTACCTGATTGGCTTCATAGAGCATAACCGCATCGTAAGTGACACCGGCGTCCGTAAACATCAGAGGATCCTGTCCATGCTGTTTCCCATGTTCCCAGCCCAGAGTGAACACCCATACCGGTTTCTTCGTCCCGGAATATTCGATCAATCGGTTAACGATCGTAGCTGACTTGTGGGCCCTCCACCAACGCCACTGTTCAACGATATCTTCGTCTTCATCCGCCTTTATTTTTTTAGCAAACCACACGGCTTTAGCCGTCGAAGACAGACTTTCCCAATCCTCCGGAACAGCGATGTTCATATCCCGGACCACGTCATCGGCCAGTTCATAGCCATCCAGATGCCCGGTCCTGATATAATCAATCCCGATAAAATCAATATCATCATTACTATCAAATTTTTTTACAAGATCTAAAAGGTCATCGAATCTTTTCTGATCACTTAGCGATATGTGCATATAAGAAGGATAAAGCTTCCCTGTAGAAATGTTATACCCCATGGAAGGAGCATACCCCACTTTCTCACAATTCTTTCCCTGATAACCAAAGCTCATGATCCAGGCGCCAAAATCAAGATCTTCCTTTTTAGCCGCTTTGGCCACCTTTGCAACAGCCCTTATCATATTCGGATCAAAAGGATTTTCTTTATCGACCTTGCTGTTATAAGTTTCTGTCTCACCCCCCAGCATAAAAAAGGCATCGGCTCCTGTATACTTGACCCATTGGATGATATTGTTCCAGTTCCCATTTCTGCCATCAGGCCCGATAATCTGTTTCCCGGTTATATCTCCGCCATATTCCAGCAGAACAGCGCAGAATCCCTTGGTCCTTTTAGGAGGATTCTTTCCCATGATCTCAAAAGAAGCGGTTGCCGTCAGGACAGGACCGGGATAATCAGGAGAAGCCTTGACCAGGAGCTGATATTCTCCCAGTTCGGGACTCCAGGGTATCGCCCATTTCGCCGTCCACATTTCCAGCTTGGGATTATACTTCAGAACGATCTCCTTGTCCCTTCCGACGGTTTCCACGATCTTGCTGTTCTTGTATACGGAAGCGGTCAGTTCACCTGTCACGATGGGCTGTTGTGACAGGTCCTGGTACCTGGCTTTTATATCCACCAGTTCATACCTGTAATATTTATCTTTCGATGTGGTGACATAAAGGGGTGAGAAAACCTTATCCACATTATTGTCTATATCATTTTTATTATTGACCCGGGCAGAAACGATATTAGGATTAAAGATATCACTTACAAAATCATAAAAATAATTAATCAAATACGTGGAAATGATAATAGCCGCAGCGAAAAATAATCCGATTAATTCATGTCTCCTCATCCTGTTCTCCTTTCCCATCCGGGTTATCAAATAAGATCTTCAACCTGTAATCCTCATTTATAATACCGCGTATCATATAATGGACAATATACGCGCTGCCGAGTCCGATCAATAAAGTGATGATCCAGATAAGATTCCTGTACCTTGGAAAAATTTTAAAATAAGTAAATATGATCAGAGGTATTTCTATACCCAGAAAGGCTCCCAATAGAAAAACATAGAACCTGATGCGCGCGATAATGGTCTTGAACATTCTGTAATACATGAATTGTCCTTTTTTCTTTCCTTATCGGATACCCTATTTTTTTCTTGATTTCTAAGAAAAGTAAATATTTCTCCCATAATGCATATTTTACCGCAGTTTGAAAATAATTCATTCACTTTTTATAAAAAAGGCAAGATAAAGCAAGGGCCATGAAGTCTTTGATATAAAAGGTAAATTATTTTTTTTCTTCCTGATCGATCTCAGCCATGCGTTTCTTTAAAAATTCGTCCATTTTAGCCTTCTTGTTCTTCATGGATTCCACATTCTCCTGGAATTTCTTCTTCGTCTCATTTTTATCACTTTTGTATTTTTCAAAGGCATCCTGGAAGCGGTCACCGCTGCTCTTTTTGACCAGGGGTTTACGGACCTCCACAACCTTGTTATCATGTCGATCAATGATCAGGATCGACTCGCAATGGGGACACTTTATTTTTAAATACTCCTCCATACAAAATCCCTCCATCGTTATTGTCCAAGATATAAAATGAATAAGGCTATGTCACGTTAAATCTTAGATGACAACCTTTTTAATATTCCTTGACATTAAAATTAAGTTGTATAATTTTTATGTAAACTGGCATGGTAGAGACTAAAAAAATCAAAAACGCTAAAATTAAGGATATTATACGATTATTCTTTCAATATGATATTGAAGCCTTTCCTATAGTCGATAAGAGTAATCAGTTTAAAGGTCTTGTCTTTAAACATGAGGTTATTAATCATGCCGGAGAAGTATCGTTTATTGAAAAGCCCTTCTCTTTTCTGGTCTCCCAGTCTCTCTTCTACCCTAATGAGAGTGAATTTTTACAGTACATTTCAAGATTGAATGAAACATTGGAATTTCCGGTTCTTAATTTAAAGGGAGAACTCCTTTCTTTATGGAAGAAAAGCGATCTTTTAAATCTGTACTATAGCATCAATAGCCCCAAGAAAAAACCCGTTTCAGGGGATCAGATTGATCAGGAGATCATTATTGATTCATTGAATCTTAATTTCCTTATCGTTAATTCAAAGAACAAGATCATTCACGCCTCCCGCCCTTTTTTAGAGAACCTGGACTTTAAAAAAGAGATACTGTTAAATCAGAGCATCCAGAAAATATTTCCCAAAGTGAATATTATCAGGTCACGGGAATTGCTGCACCCTCATCACCACAGTATAAAATACCAGCATCAGGATTGGCGATATTTTATTTTCGAGATGAAAAATAGCGGCAAAGAATTTTTCATCTATCTGTTCATGCCCTTTGATAAACCCCTTTTCACTCAGGATTTGGATGAAATGAAAGAGAAGATCGTTCTCGATCTAAAGGAAAAAAAACCCCTTAATGAAATGATCGAATCACAGGAAAAAGAACTGATAAAAAATGTCCTGGAAGAAAATCAGTGGAATATAAGCCATGCGGCCAGAATTTTAAAAATCCCCCGTCAGACCTTGCAGTATAAGATCAGCAAATATAAAATATCTTAGTTTTTTATGAAAAAATATATAAAAAATCTAAGATTCATCCGCTTGTATTCAATTTTAAAAGGGTGCTTGTTATTTCTTTTAACCGCTATCTGGGTTATCATGGCCATTCCTCTCAAAGAGAACTTTGACATGATATCACTGGCCCTTTTTTTGCCCAATGTTCTATTATCCATCGCGGTCCTTCTTTTTAACCTGTTATTTTGTGTTCTTTACGGCTGCTTGCTTTTCATTATCGATATTATTCTTTTTAACTTTCTGGCCCCTTCCTATTCCGCTAACAATACGATCTATATATTACAGCTCACCACTGTCGGGGTCTATATTACAGTTATCTTTTCCTATTACACACGACTGCAGTTCGAACGCCGTTCAAGCAATCTGGCCATTCAAGAACAGCATGAAACCTACAACATGGCCACAAAAGAATATTCTAAAAACCTTTTAAAGAACCAGAAATTAAAAGAAGAGATCAAGCGGATGAAAAAACTATCACAGACCTCTGCCCTTCTCGGGACATCCTTTGATTCCTCAGAAGATATTATCTCTGGAATCGTTAAAGAAACAAAGGATATTTTAGGACTTGATAAAGTTCTCTTCTCCATGCCGAACAGTGAAAAAAAACATTATGTCATAACAGAAGCCATCGGATACAGTCAAAAACATATGGGACAGCCTACCGATAATATTGATGAATGGCTGGAAGTACTGAAATTCCCGGTTCTAATCACAGATATTGATAAAGAAGGAAGGATCAAGTTAAAGAGGTACAGTAATTTTTCCAATGCCAGTTCCATTATCGCCTCCCCTGTCCTTTTAAAGGATAAAGTATACGGTATATTAAGGATGGAATCAGATGAAACCGATGTGTTTTCCAACGATGATCTTCGTGTAGCCAGTTATATTACTGATATGGCTTCGATCGTAGTGGAAAACAACTACTACTACAAGGAAGTGGAAAAGCTGGCTATCACAGATGGGATCACCGGATTGTTCGTTCACCGGTATTTCAACGAAAAAATGGATTCAGAAATAGAGCGTTACTTCAGGCACAATGTCCCCTTCTCCCTGATCATGCTCGATGTTGATAATTTCAAAATTCTGAATGATACTTACGGACATCCTTTTGGTGACAAAGTACTGGTATCCATTGCCAAGACCATAAGATCGGCCATCAGGGAAGTTGATTTCCCCGCGCGATACGGGGGGGATGAGTTCGCTGTTATTCTTCCCCATACGACCATGGAAGGATCAAAAAGTCTGGGGGAAAGGCTTTTTGAAAGGATCTGCGCCACCAAACTGAATGAACTGACAAAGAGCAGAATAAAACACTCTCTTTCGATCAGTATGAGCATAGGCAGTTTTAAAAAGATTTACAAGGACAGGAGCACTTTTATCAATAAAGTCGATAAAAAATTATACGATGCCAAGTCAAAGGGCAAGAACAGAATAGAGATATTAAAATAGGAGAGGCTTTTGGATTCGATTAAAAAATTTATTTTTGTCCATATGTTATTGATCCTGCTGTTTGGAGGGACGATTCTTATCTTAAATATAAGAGGAAAGGAGGTCCAGTATTATATTTCCATTGGTCTTTTATTATATCAATATGTTATCTATGTCGCTCTGTTTAAAACATTTCCCAAGAACTTTTATCTTTTAAATTACAGCATCGGGTTCCTGCATCTGATAAACTACCGCAGCCTGTTGACCGAATTTAACCTTTACCAGATGATCTTTGTCACAGCCGTTACTTTACAGATCTTTTTTCTAACTTATTTTAAACAGATCTGGACAAAATACAGGGAGAGTCTGACCTTTGAAGTATCATCAACCTCTCTTCGCAAGATCATAGAAAAGCAATTTCAATTGGAAGACAAACTATCCAGGATGCAAAAGACTAATTTCGAGCTCGACAAGCAAAAGATCCTTTTAAACCAGATCTACAGTCAGACAAAGATCATTAACTCTACTTTGAATTTTGATGACATGATCGATCTGACAAAAAAGATCCTGGCAGAGATCATTCACCTTTCTAATTTTGTCATATGGATAAAAGAAAGGGAAAGTACTGAAACGGAATCTTATATCATACACAATATCAATGAGTATATGAGAAACTATCTCACCTATTTAGAAGAAGAGAAAATGGGGAAAAAATTTGATATTGCGATCTATTCCAGAGTCGAAATTAAAAATGATATGATGTTTAAACGCAAGTATGGTTATCACGATCTTTCAGCCGTTAATATATTGCCTCTGACAGTGAAAGACGAACAGGTCGGCTTTATCCTTAATTTCGAACAGCAGGGTCAGCATTATGATCCTCTTCTTATAGAAGATACTAAAATAGCGCTTCCGCAGATCGCCATGGGCTTGAAAAAGGCGATCCTTTATAAAAAAGTAGAAGAGTTGTCCAGAAAGGATGGATTGACAAAACTGTATCTGAGACGAATATTTGATGAAAAATTAGAAGAAGAATTTAACCGGGCCAAGCGTTACAAGGACAAACTGAGTCTGATCATATTGGACATTGACCTGTTTAAAAATTTCAATGATAAATACGGGCATCTTGTCGGAGATCAGGTGCTCATTATGGTAGCCGAAACCATTGAAAAACATATCCCTCCCCCTTCTATTATTGCCCGTTACGGAGGAGAAGAATTTGCCGCGATCTGTCCCAGCCTGTCAAAAAAACAGGCCTTTAAATTAGCCGAGCAGATCAGGAAAGATCTGGAAAAGAAAAAGATCAAATTTAATAAAAAACAGCTGGGTGTTACCATCAGCGGCGGAGTCGCGGAATCAAATCTAAAGATGAAATCAAAAGAAATCCTCATTGCCCACGCTGATTCAGCCCTTTACAAGGCCAAAAACAGCGGTAGAAATAAAATACATAATTTTTCAAAAAAAGGTTGACATTTTAAACCTAGGTGTTATTTTAACTATAAATCTAAATCAATCTGTCTTATTAACTGCGGGTAAATTTTTAAAAAATCAAGAAACCCATTTTTAAAAAGCTATTTAAGGAAGGTGTATATTTATGCCAAGAAAAAAGAAAAAAGATTCTGAAAAGGAAGAGAATACACTTGTAAAAGAACAGACGGAAGAGGTTAAAAAAGCCCCTGAAAAAGAAGAAAAGGAAGGAAAAGAGAAAGAAGGTGAATCTTTTTCTGTAAGGGAAGATAAAAGAGATCTATCAGGGAAAAGGAAATACAAGAAGAAAGAGGACCTGGAAGGCCTGGAAGAACTGGGCTATAGAAAATTGATCATGATGAAAATGGATGATCTTATTGAAATGGCCCATGATCTGGGCATTAAAAGCGTCTCTGATGATATACGAAAAAAGGACGAATTAATCTTCAAGATCCTGAAAGCCAAGACAGAGAAATCAGGACTTTTATTTGTCACGGGAGTACTGGAAATCCTTCAGGAAGGATATGGCTTCTTGCGTTCATCCAAAACCAGTTATCTCCAGAGTCAGGACGATGTTTATATCTCACCGTCTCAGATAAAATATTTTTCTCTGAGAACAGGTGACACCATATCAGGTCAGGTCCGCCCGCCCAAAGAGAATGAGAAATATCTGGCCATGCTCAGAGTGGAAGTGATCAATTTTGAACCTCCGGAAAAGATGAAGCACAGACCCAATTTTGATACCCTGACACCCCTCTATCCCCTGGAACGGTTCAATCTTGAAACAGTACCGGAAAATATTTCCACGAGGATCATGAATCTTTTGACTCCCATCGGAAAAGGGCAGAGGGGCCTTATTGTTTCACCGCCAAGAGCCGGTAAAACCATGCTGCTGCAGAATATCGCCAACGCGATAACCAGCAATCACCCGGAAGTTTATCTGATCGTTCTTCTTATCGATGAAAGACCGGAGGAAGTGACGGATATGGAACGAAATGTTCATGGCGAGGTCGTCAGCTCAACATTCGATGAACCGGCCAGCCGTCACGTGCAGGTTGCCGAGATCGTGATCGAAAAAGCAAAACGTCTGGTTGAATGTAAAAAGGATGTCGTTATCCTGCTTGACAGTCTGACCCGTCTTGCCCGCGCTTATAACCAGGTTGTTCCCACCAGCGGGAAGATCCTTTCCGGTGGTGTGGATTCGAACGCATTGCACAAGCCAAAACGGTTCTTCGGAGCGGCCAGGAACATTGAACAGGGTGGAAGCCTCAGTATCATGGCAACAGCCCTGATCGATACGGGCAGCCGTATGGATGAAGTCATTTTTGAAGAATTCAAAGGAACCGGTAATTTAGAGATCCACCTTGACAGGAACCTGTTGCAGAGAAGGATCTTTCCGTGTATTGATATCAACCGTTCAGGAACAAGAAAAGAAGAGCTGTTACTTACTGATGAAGAATTAAACAAGGTCTGGATCTTGAGAAAAGTATTTTCACCTTTAACCCCTGTTGAATCCATGGAATTGCTGGTAGAAAAGATGAGAGTCACAAAAACAAATTCAGAGTTTCTTAAAGCCATGACCACGAATAAAATATAAATTTAGTTCATCGTTCAGATTTTATTGGAGGAAGATAATGAAAAAAGGGATACATCCGGATTATAAGGAAACAACGATCACCTGCGCCTGCGGGAATGTGATCAAAACACGTTCAGTCGTTCAGAACCTGAAAGTCGAGATCTGCTCGGCCTGTCATCCTTTCTATACAGGGAAAAAGAAAATGCTGGACAGTTCAGGCAGGGTAGAAAAATTTAAAAAGAAATACAAAATTTAAATAAATAATGGCTGGGAGATATCTCTCTGTTAACAGAGAGATATCTCCCTTTTTTACTTTCTCTTCTTTCGGGAAGGTTTTATTTTTTTCTTTTTCAGAACTTTTGATGGCCTTTTCTCTCCAAAAACCGCGACGCAATTCCTGCCTGACTCTTTGGCTTTGTACAACGCCTGGTCAGAGCGCTCGATCAGGCTGATCGGCTCCTCCCCTGCCTGGAGCTGGGCCACTCCCACACTCACCGTTACCCCGATCTCTTCTTCCTTCTGCCCAACCCTCGTCTTTACACGGCTCGTGTCTATCGCTTCCCTGATCTTCTCCGCCGCTATTCTGGCTCCTTCCAGCCCTGTCTCGGGCAGGATGATCGCAAACTCTTCTCCCCCGTACCGCGCCACAAGATCACTTCTTCTGGCTGTCTTCTGCAGGATCTCCGATACCCTGACAAGCACCCCGTCCCCGGCCCTGTGGCCATAGGTGTCATTGCACTCTTTGAAATGATCAATGTCAATCATAAGAAGGCTCAATTCATTATTGAAACGCCCGGCTCTGTCCACGCTCTTCATCAGATAGTTCTGGAAAAAGGTATGATTATAAAGCCCGGTCAGCCCGTCCGTGATCGCCCGCTTGTACAGTATAGCATTGGAGATCGAAATGCCCGCCTGCTTGGCCAGTACCTCCAGCACCCTCAGATTCTCCTGCGTAAAAAGCCCGCTCACAAGCCGGTTGTCC
>JAFGFC010000144.1 GCA_016931325.1 Spirochaetota bacterium
AAGGTCACAGCCGGCCGGTACATCAATTACCCTGTGTCTGTCACGATCTATGATATCTACAATAACCTGAAATTCAATGCCACCAACCGAATATTTTTTACAAATTCTGCCGGTGATGGTATTTTCACTAATAATCAGGCGAATGCTTATGCTTATACGGCCTCTGATCTTGGAACACATACATTCCCATCAACAAATTTTGTATTCTCAAAGGCAGGGATAAAAAACCTTATTGTCACTAATCAGCAGTTTAATAGAGCTGATAGAATTTCAGGTATTATAGTTGAACCCGGTGCTGTTACAGGCTTTTTAAGTTCGATATCTGTTGAAACCGCTAAAGCCGGTCAATCATTTTCTCTCAAAGTGGAATCAGCCACTGATACATTCGGGAATCCTGTTTCAGGTACTGTTCTTGTATCCTTAACCAGTTCCTTATACAGCAACTTGAATAACATCTCTGTCATAGACGGGACAGGATCCAATGCACAGGTTATTTACAGGGCAAGTACAAATTATGCAACATTCAAACTTCGTATGGGCAGTATTTCCAATTATATTTCCTTAAGTAATGTTCTACCCGCTGATGAGCTGGGGTCAATAGCCCTGGCCTCCAGTATAACCAAGGTCACAGCCGGCCAGTATATTAATGATAATGTAAATGTTATGCTTTATGATATTTATAATAATCAAAAATTCAATGCCACCAATTCTGTCTGGTTTTATTCCTCTGACACTTCGGCTGTGTTCACCAATGGCCCTGGCAACCCCTACTCGTTCCAGTTAACTGACCTGGGCAGTAAAACATTCCCTAACACCAACTTTGTCTACACCACGGCCGGGTTCCACAATCTTGTTGTGACCAATCAGGAATACAGGAAAAAAGCCTCTCTTACCGGTATAGAAGTAGTACCGGGGGGACCCGTTGATTTTACTTTCTCTATCAGTCAGATAACACAATATGCCGGTACCGGTTTTATTTTAAATGTTACTGATGTTACAGATGCCTTTGGAAATCTGTGCAATGGCACAGTAAAAATTACAAATTTAACAGTGCCGATTCTTTCTCCCAACGGCTCACAACCTACGTTCAACACGATCATTTTCAGTGGGGGATCCGGGGGTAACAGCCAGACATTGGTAAAAGCAACCAATACTCTTCTTAGAGGCAGAATTTTGAACACATCAGTTACAGATACAATAAGCCTTACGGTAAAACCGACCACAGCAGACGAATTCAGAATGAAGGGATATCAGACCGTTTGTACAGCCAGTGTCAGATGGAGGACCCAGACAACTGTTACACTCACTGTGCTGGATGTGTTTGATAATATCAAATATGATTATACAAATTCAGTCTATTTTACATCCAGTGACACTAATGCCCTTCTTCCCTATACGAATGGCAGTCCATACAAATTCCTGTTAACCGACAACGGGATGAAAAATTTCAACGGTACTAATTTTACGTTGAACACTTCCGGCAATCAAACCATTACAATTACCGATGGAGGATCCATCTCGGTTATATCTTCATCTATATTTGTTTACGGCGCGCGTATCAACGCTTTTACCCTCAAACTCACCACTTATACCCAACAGGCGGGAACAGGATTTCTTGTGAAAGTGACAAATGCCAGAGATTCATTAAATAATCCTGCCAGTGGAACCGTAAAAATTACCAATATAGGCATCCCTGTCATATCACCATCAGGCAATTGGCCGAACTTTAATAATATATTCATCAATAGTGGTTTTGGAGAAAATGTGCAGGTTATTTTCAAGTCAACAAATGTTATCCTGAAAGGCATCCTGCTGGAAGACTCTTCTGTGACGAACACAACATCATCCATAACCGTTCGGCCGGCCAACATCAATGAGATCGGGCTTTTGGGGGGAGCCACAATCTGTACAGCCGGGAAAAGATGGGTTAATCAAACCTCTGTGACAGTGGCTGCTTATGATACCTATAGGAATATAAAAACAGACTACAGTAATTATGTTTATTTCACATCTTCAGACAATGGGGCTGTTTTACCGTATACCAATGGTTCACCTTATAAATTTCAACTTCCTGATAATGGAAGAAAAATATTCTTCGGGACCAATTTTATACTAACCACGGCAGGCAATCAGAATATCACTGTAATCGATACGAATACAGGGTTAAATGATACGGGAGCCAATATACTGGTCAGAGCGAATACCATTGATACCTTTCTTGTGAAAGTTTATACCAATCGTCAGACGGCAGGTGTTCCCTTTATTCTAAGAGTTACCAATGCCCGGGATACTTTTGGGAATCTGGCCAACGGGAATATCCATATCACCAATTTAATAGGAGGAGGAAATTCTCCGGGTGGTGATATACCCATTTATAATTCAATAAATGTATTAAATGGCTATGGCTCAGACCAGCAAACTTTATTTAATGCTGTGAACACAATCCTTAAACTTGAAGATTTGACAAGTGGCGCTTCCAATCTCACCGGCATTATACGTGTGGTGCCCAATTCCGGTACAGGCCATATTGTTCTTTTCCCTGTTCCTTCAGAAATTACAGCCAATGGTACGGATATCTCCTTCGTCACAAGTTCCACTGTTAGAGATCAGTACCTTAATATTATGACAAACGGCAAGGCGGGTAATTTAACAACTTCTCTCGGTACTCTTTTACCGGGAAACACTATTTTTCTCACCAATGGAGTAGGAAAATTTCAACTGCAGGCTCCCATTATACCGGGAGTGGCCAATATTGCCATGAATGCCGGCGCGGCTTCCGGCAATACCAATATATACCTGAGGGGTATAAGATTGATCCAGGTATCCTCTCCTCTAAATTATGTGAGCAAAGGTCAGAACAATGCTCTTGTTGATTTCCAGATCAGGAACACATCTTCTGAGACACTGAAAAATGCCTCTGTTTGGTTAACCTTATCCACAAATTATTTTCAGGGGACAGGCCCGATCAGCACGAATATAAGGCCTACCACGACAGCTACAATGCACTTTTATGTATCTATCAATAGCGGTACTCCATCAGGTAACTATACGCTTGACGGTGCCATTTCAGGTGATCTGGGAGGTAATATTGTCAGATATACGAATGCCCTGGCTACTGATACCTGGAATGTACAAAGTTCCGGTAATATACGTATAGCTAAATTCGGTGTTCCAGGGCAGGCCGTTATCGGCATTAATTTCCAGGTAATAGTTGGTATCAGCAATACGGGGGAAGCTACGGTAACGAATATTAATCCTACAAACTTTTCTATTTCCGCAACTAATGCCGTGGTTACCTTTGATCCTACGAATTATTCTCCGAAAAATTGGACACTGAACGGTAGCAGTTATATAGAATTCGTCTATCAGTTTGTTCCCTCCGGCGCTCAATCACAGTTCTATTTCTCAGCCCGTGCCACAGGAATAGAAAGGAATACAGGAAACAAACTTTATACCCAATTCACAAATTCAGGGTCGATCAATGTAACAACGATATTGGATATAGAATTGACACTGACCAAAGAGAATATTTCTCCTGTTACGGTTGTCAAAGGTCAATCGGATGTGGACATGTTAAGGATGAATTTTTATAATCCATTGGGTGTATCATCCAATAATGTTATTCAGATCAGAAATATTAATTTTCAAGCCGAAGATCATATGGGAAGAGGAATTATTCCAGCCACAGCCATTAAAAAGATCAAAATCTATGATGCTTCCCAAACTTATGTGGAATCCTCTATTATTCCTGCATCAGGGAATTTAATTAATCTTACATTGACTAATATTATGGATGTGGACCCTTCTACCTCAAAACAATTCTATGTCAGTGTTGATATCGCTGATAACGCGTCAACAGAATCCTTTGCTATAAACATTGTCGATGCCACTTATGTAGTAGCCAATCTTATCAATGTTACGAATACCAATGTGCAAAGGATCGTTGATAAAAGAGGGAATAATATTTTTAATGTCAGATCAGATTATGTTGTTATTAAAGGCCAGAGCTTTGATGATGTTCTCGGCAATTATCCCAATCCCTTTAATCCCGAGATTGAAAATACAAGCCTGGAATATTATCTTGACAGTATCGGCGAAGTCGATATAAAGATTTATACCCTGACCGGTTATGCCGTGAGAACCCTTATTGAAAAAGCAGCCCGTTCACCCGGAGTCAACAGTGAAATATGGGACGGTCTAAATGATGAGGGTATTATGGTGAGGAACGGGGTGTATCTGGCTGTGATAAAAGTACAGAGTGCCGGCGGCTCAAAAGAAGGAGTGATCAAGATCGTGGTGGTGAAATAATGAAAAAAATCGTCTTCTTATTCATCCTTATTTTACTGGCCATGCAACCGGCTTACAGTGATGATGCAGGAGTGGAGAATATTTTCGATTATGGAGCTGGAGCCAGGGCGATGGGCATGGGGAACGCGTACGTGGCTGTCGCTGACGACTCTTCCAGTATATATTTTAATCCGGCAGGGCTGGGGACCCTTGGCTATAATGAACTCATGCTCCTTCACACGACATTATTCTACAATACTTATTATAACTTTTTTTCCTTTGCCTACCCGACACTGGATATGGGTACAATAGGCCTGGGAATTTTTCGTATAGGAACAGGGGATATTGTTTTCCGTGACTCGCATAATATTGTCTCTGATAGTGATCTTTCCTTTCAGCAATTGCAGATATTGATCGGCTATGGCATAAAACTCGATCTGCCCTTCTCTTTAGGCACGGCCATTAAGATCAATACACTCAGTGTCAAAAATTTTGATGATGCGAATATCGCTTTTGACCTGGGTCTTTTAATTGAAACCTATGGCCCCCGATGGGAAAACATTTTTGGAAAGTACGCTGTTAAAAATCTAAAAATTGGTGTTAATTTTAAAAATTTTCTCTCCACACCCATTAAACTGGAAAGCACGCCGGAAAGCGAACAGCTCAACATCAAACTGGGATCCTCCTATTTTCTCTATTTAAACAATGACCCTGATCACAAGATAACAGCCTCGATGGATTTTAACTTCTTCGCTGCCAAGAGCCTGAAATTTAATTCCGGGTTGGAGTATAATTTATTCAAGAGATTCTTCCTCAGGGGAGGATATAATCAGAATATCGGCCTTGTCTTCGGTGCTGGTCTTGAATACTGGAGATTAAGACTGGATTATTCCCTGGCCCTGCAGGAACTGGGCAGCGCGCATCGTATATCCCTTATGTGGCGTTTTGGACGAAGTGTTACGGAACAGAGGAAATTCGCTGAAGAAGAAGCCCGCCGGGAGATCGCCATCAAGGTTAAACAGGCGGTTGAGAAAGAAACGAAAGAATTGCAGGAAAGGATCACCTATCTTGAAAAGGAATACAAGACAACAATAGAGAAACGGATCGTTGAATTAACTACAAAATATGAAAAAGAAAAGGAAAAATTGATAAAGGATATTCAAGAGAAATCCAAAGAAGAACAGGAAAAACTGATGAAAGAGCTGGGCGAGAAATACGAAAAGGACAGACAGAATATCTTTACCACACTCAGTAACCAGTATCAACAGGAAAGAGAAAAAATGGAAGAAGAGTTAACTGACAAATTCGAGAAAGAGAGGAAAAAGATCGTTGGCAAGATCGTGGCGGATGAACAGTTTAAACGAGAACATTACACCAAAGGACTGGAGCTACTTGAAAAAGAAGACTATGATGGCGCCATTGCAGAATTCTCCACTGTAATAAGATTTGATCCTAAATATATAGAAGCCGAAGAGTATCTTAAGAGAGCGCAGGCGGCTAAAAGAAAACCAACCAGTTATTCTAAAGCCATTATGAGCTTGTATTATAAGGGTATTGATCTCTATGTTGCCGGGGAATATGAAAAAGCCATTGTTGAATGGAAAAAAATATTAAAAATTGATCCGTATAACAAACTGGCTTTGCGAAACATCAGCGACGCGGAGAAGAAGATCAACGAGCTGAAAAAGATCAAGAAAAAATGAAATTAAACGCCGTTAAAAAGATAAAATTTGATGCGAAACCCGAGAACCTTCAACAGGCCAGGGAATTTATCACGAAATTTGGCGGCAGAATGGGGCTTAACGCCCGTCAGATAAACCATTTGAAACTTTCTATCGATGAAGCCTGCTCCAATGTTATCCGTCATGCCTATACAGGTCTTGACAGGAAAGATAAATCCATAGAGGTTCAATTAATAAACAGGCCGGAATTCGTTGAAACCTTTGTGATAGACTGGGGAAAGGAAAGCGGAATCGATATTGAAAAGCTAACTTCGCCCGATCTTGATAAATATGTGTCGCTCAAGAAAAAAGGCGGCTTAGGCCTTTTCATGATCAAAAAATTCATGGATGAGGTAGAACAAAAGAGGGAGAATAATATCAACTACCTCATCATGCGCCAAAAGGTGGAAAGACCTGAAGGATATCTCTCCCTTTTAAAAAAGAACATAAAATGGGAAAATATGTCATTAAAGATAAAATTCTCCCTGATATCCACCACCGCTATCTCTGTACTTCTCTTTTCCATCTTTCTTGTCTCCCTCAGCTATCAAAAGAGATCTCTTTATACACATTACATCTATAATGCTGAAAAAACGATCAAGAAAATATCCGCCAATGCCGCTCCCTACATTCTGGACAATCAGGATCTGGCTCTGACCATGATCGTTAAAGAAGTACAGAAAAAAGATGAAACCGTGCTTTTTGCCGGCATTATTGATGCTTATAATTATATCGTGGCTCATACTGATGTTAGTCTTATTTATAAAAAATTCACTCCTCCTGAGGTTCGGAATAAAGAGAGCAAGAACGGCATTACCCTGGGGGATATCAAACAGGGAAAGGTGAATGTTCTTTATATGACATCCCCTATCATGATCAAAAATACAAGGATCGGACAGGCTTTTGTGGGGATATCAAAAGCGTTTCTCCAGAACGAGTTGAGCAAATTCCAGAGCAATCTAAAACTGACCCTCTTTACAATCTTCTTCTGGGCCCTGGGGATCGTGGGAGTTTATCTCTTTGGTTTTACGTTTATCAACCCGCTCAAGCAACTGAGTGATGAGATCAAAAGGGTTGGAAAAGATGGTATGGCAGGACGGCTCTATTTCAGGGGGAAGGGAGAATTTGCTGAAGTGGCGCAGGCTTTTAATAAAATGATGTCCGAACTGAAGCAGGCCGAAGTAGAACTGACCGATACCACACGGTTAAAAAAAGAAATGCAGCTGGCCCAGAGTATCCAGCATACCCTATTACCAAAATCCATTCCCCGGATCGAAGGATACGATATTGGAGCGAAGTATGAAGCGGCTATGGAAGTAGGGGGAGATTATTATGACTTTTTTGATGTCGATAAAAATTCTTTAGGGATTGCGGTCGGGGACGTCTCCGGAAAAGGAATCGGCGGGGCCCTTGTTATGACCATGACAAGAACGGCTCTGAGGCTTGAAGCCAGAGGAGATAAAAGAGCGGCACACGTTCTGGCCAATTTAAACAACACACTGGATGGAGAATTTAAGAAAGGCATGTATATCACTTTGTTCTATGTCGTCCTGGACTCGAAAAAGAGAGTGATCAATTATGCTTCTGCCGGCCATAATCCCATGATCCTTTACAGAGGAGACACCGGGCAACTATATAACCTTAATCCTAAAGGGTTCTCCATTGGTTTAAACCTTGGGGGTACAGACCTTTTCCGTCAAAAGATAACACAGGAGAGTATTAAATTAAAGAAAGGTGACCTTTTACTTATTTATACAGATGGCATAACGGAAGCCATGAATTCAGCAAGAGAAGAATTCGGTGAACATCGCCTTTTTGACACGCTGAAAAAATATAACACTCTTCCTGCTGAAGAGATGGCGGAAAAAATACTGGATGAAATAACGGATTTTACAGCCGGATACCCCCAAAGTGACGATATAACGTTTGTGATCGTAAAAGAAAAAACAAACGTGACAGAGATTGAATATACAAAGCGCCTTAAACTGTTCGAGCTGATCGAAAGCGGCCTGGCTGTCAAACAGGCCTGTAAAAAAGTCGGCTTTACTTCGGCTAAATACTATAGATTAAAGGCTATTAAAGATAAACACGGGATGAAAGCATTAAAAGAAGATATTGATACATCTAAAAGAGAAATTCAACGTTTGGATATTGAAGGCAGCAAGAAATTACTCAATATTGTAGCCAGGCATCCTGAATACAGTGTATCAAAATTGCAAAAGGAATTAAATACAGAAGAGTACGGATTTTATAAAATCGAAACAAAGTTAATCACACGGGAATTAAAAAGATTGAACCTTACAACAACGGATAAACGCAAGCGATACGCGAAAAGGGAATCAATGATGTCTGAAAGAGGTAAAAAATCAATCTTTGCCAGGAGCGGGATCAGTAAATCGAAAGTGGCCGTATCCCCAAAAGAAGAAATTATAGAAAAAAAAGATAAAGAGACCAAGGGCCTGCTTTTCGAAGATTACGCCAAGTCAAAGGGGGTAACGGTCCAGCCCCAGAAGGAATCCTTCATGGAGAAACCGAAGTTTAAACCGCAGGACGTCAGAACTCCCAGTAAGGATGAGATTGACCAGATCAAATCAGCCTTGATGAGGGGTGAGATGCCCAACGTTGGAGAGATGGTCAAAGAAGCGAAAGTCGATAAAGAGTCTAAAAAAGAGAGCGGGAAAATAAAAGAAAAGGGAACATCCGGAGAAGATTCCATGGATGATATTAACTTTGATGTTCTGGCTGATGAAATGGTGAAAATGCTGGGTGGCACAGAGGTCCCCGACGAAGATATGTCTAAAGATAATTTTAAAACACCGGGTGAAAAAGATAAAATGGTCCAATCAGATATAACACAAGATAAAAAAGAGAAAAAGATCAAAGTCAGGTCTGCTTTGTTTAAGATAAAAGAATTTTTCAAAAAGAAAACAGAACCCGAAGCTGCCTTAAAGGACACTTTTTCAACAGATACACTGAAAAAGCCTGTTGTTGAAAAAAAAGCCCGCCTGAAAGAAAAAATAAAAGAACAAGCTGTGTCCGGTGAAAAAAAGAAAGATATTTCTGAATTGAAAAAAGAAATCCGATTAAAAGAAAAAATTGATATCATAAAAAAAACCGGGATTAAGGTAAAAACAGAACATATAAAATTACCCAAAGGCCTGGAAGATAAAAAGGTTTCTGTTAAGTCTAAAAAAGAAAAAGCTGAAAAACCTGTCAGGAAGATATCTCATTTGAAGGGATTCGATCTGGATGCTGACGATCTGGCCTTGCTAGACAGGATCCCCTCAGATGAATCCGAGAGGGTGAAAAAACCGGTTATTAAAAAAGAAGCGTCAAAACCTGATAAATTAAAAGAAAAAGCTACGAAAAGAATAAAACCGACAGAAGGTATAACCCTGAATAAGGACGATCTGGCCCTTTTAGATGAAATAAAATCCGACGAGCCGATTGGCAGTAAAAAAACAACTATAAAAAAGAAATTGCCCAAGCCATCCGAACTGTCAAAGGACAAGGCGCCCGGGAAAATCAAACCCCCCATGGATACCATAACCCTTAATAAAGAAGATCTGTCTCTTCTGGATGATCTGTGATAAAATTTCGCCTGTTTTCATTACTGTTGAAAATTTACATTTTTTTAATAATCTATTGATTTTATTTTTAATAGGTATATATTAATATCAAATGTGCTTGTAATAATATACATGATTACTTTTTAAAGATAAATGATTGATTTTATAAATGGAAATATTATATTTTTTGAAATAAACCAAATACCCCATTAACAAGGAGGTAGGAATAATGCCTGATTTAAAAGTAGATATGCTCCCTATGAATGAGGTAGCAGACGGCATCATTATCGAGCCAAAAGGATTTATTGACACAACAACGGCCCCTGAAATAGAAAAATATATAGAATCAGCTTTAAATCAGAAGAAATACAAGATCGCGATCGACCTGAAAAGTGTTGACTTTATTAGCAGTGCAGGATGGGGAGTGTTCGTAAGCGAGATACGTGACATTCGTGATAACAATGGGGATCTGGTTCTTGTTAATATGGTACCTGATGTTTATGATGTCTATGAATTGATGGAGTTTTCTTCTATACTTAGATCTTTCGATTCTGTAGAAGAAGCCGTCAGCTATTTTAAGGGCGAGTAATCCCTTCTCCTGAAGAATTCCCTGGGAGGAAATCTATGGAATTGAAGGAAATAATCAATCAATTAAGTCAGGAACTTGGTAAAACGGCAGCCAACAGGAATATTATATCTCAATTTGATGAATTAAAAAAGCAAGTCGAAAAGGATGAAAAAAAATATAAGAAAAAGGTCATTGATCTGTATACTATCTTCGAGATCGCCAAAGATCTTTCCTCATCACTCAGTATCAATAATTTAATAAAAACAATTATCTTAACTTCGGTCGGACACACTCTGGCTGAAACAGCTGTTCTTTTTGTTCTTGACGAAAAATCCAAAACGTATTTCTTCCGGGATGGGAAAGGGATCAAGCAGGACATGAGTGATATCAGTTTTGATCAAGACGATGAACTGGTTCAGAATATTATCAGGCAAGCCAAACCTGTTTTTTTAAAAGATATCATTAAAGAGAAATTTGCCGCGGTACACAGCAAATCCTTCAAGCGGTTAAATTGTCATCTTCTTGTGCCCATTATGATAAAAACTAAACTGAATGGGATCCTGTTCCTGGGTCCAAAATCCGGGGGTATGCCCTTTACGGATCCGAACATAGAATTCTTGGTAACGCTGGGAAATTTTGCGGCTATTGCCATTGAAAATGCCAGATTATACGAAGATCTGAACAGAAGAGTAAAGGACCTTTCCACACTCTACAATATAAGCAAAGAGATCAATAAAAGCAATGATATGGACCTGGTGCTCGATCTAATGCTGGACACCATCACCACAGGCTTTGGTGTCAAGAAATGCTCGATCATCCTTTATGATGAATTGAAGAACGTGTTCAAAATAGAACGTAATTACCAGATCGAAGAGACAACGGCAAAAAAATATTTTTCTCTTATTCTGGAAAAAAAGATTAATAATCCTCTTCTTAAGAACGAGCCGGTATTGGCAGATCATCATAAAAGTTTATCTGGAAACGATATCTTTTTTTCCGTTCCTCTGATCGCCGGGAGTAAAAAGGTGGGACTTTTAAATATCTATCAATTTGAAGAGAATCTTCCTGTTGATGACGAGGTCAAACAGATCTTTTCAATTATCGCTTCTCAGATGGCCCCCCCTCTCGTTTTAACTCAGTTTTTATCTAAAC
>JAFGFC010000145.1 GCA_016931325.1 Spirochaetota bacterium
AGATCGATTATTTCTTTTTGGTTCATTGTCTCACCTGATAATTCAGGTAAATCATACTACCACTTTGAACTTAGCTCAATAAAAAAATGGGTCCGCCTCCTATTTACCTAATTTTAGAATAACGTTCTCTACCCTGTGATGGAGATAAATAGATAAATAGGAGGCGGACCCATTTTTTTCATTGTTTATCTTTCATTCATACTTCAATGAAACCGCTGGATTGGATAGGGCGGCTTTTATGGATTGATAGCTTACCGTCAGCACAGCTACCGCCAGAGACAAAAAAGCTGCCCCCAAAAAAATCCATAGTGTCAATGATGTCCTGTAAGCAAAATTATTAAGCCAGCTTTTCATCAAAAAATAAGCAGCAGGCCAGGCGATCAGATTTCCTAATGAAACCAACAGGATATACTCTTTTGACAGCATGCGGACGATTTTTCCGGTCGAAGCCCCCAGGATCTTTCGAATCCCTATCTCTTTGGTGCGCTGCTCGGTCGTGTACGAAGCCATTCCGAAAAGCCCCAAACATCCGATAAACACAGCCAGCAGGCTGAATCTCATGCTGATATTTCCCATCCTTTCCTCGGCCCGGTACTGGCTGTCAAAGGATTCATCCAGAAAAAAGTAATCAAAGGCTTTATTGGGTAAAAGGCCTTTCCATTTCTTTTGGATAACTTCTATAGTGTTTTGAATGTCTGATGGAGTGATCCGGATCGATAGAGTTGTGTATAGAGATGGATCATTGAATATGATCAAAGGCTCGATTTTTTCCCTGAGAGATCTGAAATGGTAATCTTTAACAACACCAACAACATTTATAAAGGTTTCTTCTCCTTGATCGCTTTGGTCAGGACTCAGAATAAATTGTTTTCCTATAGGATTATTCCAACCAAACTTCGAAGCCGCAATCTCATTGATGAGAACGGATTCGGTTTGATCAGATGTAAGTTCCTCCGAGAAATTTCTTCCGGCCAAAATTTTGATTCCCAATGTGGGGATAAAGCCTGAGTCAATGGACCGGTAATCCATGGGCTGGGATTCATTTTGGGCAAATCCTTCGGGCCTAAAGAGAGATATGTTTATACCACGGCCCGGAACCATGGATGAAGCCCCGACCGTAATGACTCCAGGTATGTTTCTGAATTCATCCCGAATCATCTGATAAGAGTCGGGCAGCACATCGCGAAGCCCGGGAAGTACCACCACATGCTCCTTATCGAAACCCAACTCGGTGGATTTCATATACATAATCTGCTTGTAAATCATCATTGTTCCAATTATCAAAGCGATGGAAATGGCAAACTGCGAGATTACAAGGACTCTTCTGAAGAGAATATTTTTTGACCCGATTTTAATCTTGTTTCTCAATACACTGACAGGATGGAAGGATGACAGGAAAAACGCCGGATAACTTCCCGCGGCTACTCCCACAAACAAAGCGAGTCCGACAAATCCTGGAATAAGCCAGGGAATTTGAAGAATATTCAGGCTTAAGCTGCGGCCAACAACCGTATTAAACCACGGCATGACTAATATAAGGAGAACAAGCGCCAGAAATAAAGCGAGCAGACTGTAGACAACACATTCCCCCAGAAACTGCCCCACCAGTCTATGCCTTACTGCTCCCAGAGTTTTTCTCATACCCACTTCTTTGGCCCGGGAAGCAGACCGGGCAGTAGAGAGATTAACAAAGTTAATGCAGGCAATGATCAGAACAAAGAGTGCTATCCCGGAAAATAGGTAGACATACATAATATCTCCCTGAGCGGCAATATCCCCTGGGAAATTCGAGTGAAGATGGATCTGTTTTAAAGGCTGAAGATAGAAAGTAAGAGAAGCCCCATAAGACTTTAAGGCATCGCCGATATTTTTATCAATAAAAGCAGGTAGTTTCTTTTCAAACTCTTTATAATCAGCCTTTTCGTCCAGTAGAATATAGGTGTAATACGATATGGATAACCAGTATTCCATACTCTGCCTGTTTTCAGCATAACGGGTTTCAATGGAACGCAGGATATTAAACGAGAAGTGGGAATTTCCAGGCACATCCTCCACTACCCCCATCACAGCATATTCAGAATCTCCATCGATTTTGATCATTTTGCCGATAGGACTTTCATCACCAAAATATTTACGTGCTGTAGTCTTTGTGATCACTGCTGTATAAGCGGGTTGCAGAACTGTTTTTGGATCCCCTTCAATAAAAGGAAAAGTGAATATCTCAAAGATAGAATTATCCGCAAAGGCTACATTCTCTTCGAAATACTCTTTATCGCCTACGAAAACGGGAACTCTGTTTGGTCTGGAAAGACGCGCAAATTGTAAAACCTCAGGATATTCTTGGACCAAAGCCGGTCCAGAAGGGGTGGGAGCCACAGGGGCTTTTGTCTGTGTCCCCATATGAGAATCGATCGTCACCCGATAAATATGATCGGCATTTTCATTGAATGAATCGAAATTCAGTTCATCATGCACCCACAGCATGATCAAAAGACAGGCCGCCATCCCGATAGCCAGTCCAGAGATATTGATAAAGGCATATCCCTTTTGTTTTTTTATGTTGCGAAAAGCCACTTTAAGGTAGTTTTTGAACATGATCGTCCTCCATACAAAAAGATCTCTGAGAAAGACCGGAAATGTCCGCAAACACTGTACCCAAAACCAGATCTGAGCATGGGTTCGGCCTCTGTTTCTCCTAATTTCGAAGTATTCCTCGCATAAATCTCCATAAACTCCCCTACCATCCTCAAACCAGGCTGAAATTTTTATCAGCAATCCGGGAATTTTAGGAGGTGAATTTTTCACTTTATTTCTTCTTATCTAGAGCGTAGTCAGGAATAATTGACCAGAGTTTTTGATTCATTTCTCTGGCAGCTGTTAAAGCCTTGAGGCCTTCCGGAGATACTGAATAATAGATCCTGGGCCGTCCCATCCTTTGTGTAGAAGAATTTCCAGCAGTTTTTTTTTGCACCATCTTTTTAGTCACCATTTGATTAAGCGCGCTGTAAAGATGGCCATAGGTAAAATCCTTGCCGATTATATTCGACACATACTGCCGGATCTTTACACCGTAGGCTTTGTCTTTCAGATGCCAGATGGCTACCAAAAGGATCTCCTCGATCTTGGTCAATTCTTTATACTGCATAATTAAATCCTTACATTTACAATACTTTTACTGGATTACAGTATTATATACGCAAGATGTCAAGAAAAAGTTACCTTTTTTTGGGGAATTAGGGTCAAACCGACCCAAATAGTTTATTTAAATATAAATATCTACAATTCTTGCTAATTTTTCTATCTTACATGAGAAATTTCGTGGAATAAGCATTCTAAGACATAACAGCAGTATAAATAAGGACATAATATTTTTATTATTAATAAGATAAGTCGGCCTGACCCCTTTCATGCATCACTTTCATGCATTCATACCTGAGCAGCTCAAAAAGATTGAAAATCAATCAATTTTAATGATCCCACTCTGATTTATGTCATACTTCCATCCCGGAGTCAGATAATGCAGATACAACCCGGTAATAGCCACAGACTGCCTGGGGCCGGGATTGTCTTCTGCTGTTTTCCAATCAGAAAAATCGATCCAGCCATTCTTATAAAAATCCAGCACCATAACAGCCGATTCCTGCCTTTCCCTAGTATAAACTCTAATATTGACAGCCTCAGAGGCGCCTAAAGATTTAAAATAACCAGGAATCCACTCGGTTTCAGGATTAAACGAGAGAACCCCGACTTTACAATGATCCCCTAGTTCCACTATACGGCGGTAAACCACCCCGCTCCATGTATCCGGGTTGACATCACTTTCTGTTCCTCCACCGACTGCAACGATATAACCTTCACCACTCAAAATATAAGTTGGAATAAAGCCAATAACAAAAAGGATACTAATCAATATAAATTTAAATGGTCTCACAGCATTTCCTCTATGGATTATCTATTAAAGATAGAGTTTTTCGTCAAACATATGATACTTGACAAGTATCTTCGTGGGAATTCATTTTCCTAAAAATTGATGATTATATAATTTGTATCTATTCGTGATCATAAAGTTGAATGATCTTTTGTTGATCGACATGGTACTTCTAAACAATTTTATCTTGACCTTCTTAAAATTGTTCAATATAATGAACAATTGTTCATTGATATGAACAAAAAGAGAGGGGCAATATGCTTTCTGATATTTTCATAAAATCTCCAGAACAAAAAATCCTGAGTCTTTTTGCAATGAATCCAGACCAATCATTTTATCTTAGACAAATTTCAAGAAGGTTGAATATTAGCCTGGGAGCTGTGCATGGAGCCCTGTTGATATTGGAGGAAAATGGAATCCTTGTTTCTCAAGATATAGGAAAGACAAAAATATTTAAACTGGAACGGTCAAATTTTATCATCAAAATATTCAAAACTCTGAACACACTTCTAATCCTGGAACCCCTTATTCATCTGATCAAAGAAAATTCGAGCAGCATTATTCTCTATGGAAGCTATTCAACAGGTACTTTTACAACTGAAAGTGATCTTGATCTTTTTATCGTCTCCGAAGAAAAAGAAAATATTAAAAATCTTATTGAAAGCTTTTCGAGAAAAACAGATCTTGAGATTCGTCCAATAATTATGAACCTAGTCGAAAGAATCAAATTAGAAAATGAAGATCCGGAATTTTACAACGAAATCAATCATGGAATAACTCTCTGGGAAAAACCAATCGATGAGCGAGGATTTTAGAGAATGCTTAAATAAAAGGAAAATAATCCAATTCCCTCGAGCGAAAGGTTTTGTCAAAAAAGAACTGAAAGCTGCCCATGAGGATCTCTCAGAAGCTAGGAATCGTTTAAAACATGAGAAATATAAATATGCCACTATTAACTCTTATTACTCTATCTTTCATGCTTCCAGAGCACTGCTTTATTCAAAAAACTATCGGGAGCGCAGCCACTATTGTCTCCTCATCGCTTTAGAAGCTCTATTTGTTAATACCGGCATAATGAGTCGTCATTTTATTGTAATATTCAAGAATAGTATGTCTTTAAGAGAAAATGCTGATTACAGTAGTTCTTTTTCAAAAGAAAGCGCTCTGCTAAATATTTCATATGCTCAAGAATTTCTTGAAATGGCAAAAAAAATACTCAGATAAGCTGAATTATTCACGATTTGAGATTAGTCAAACTTCTCAGTATTTTTTATAAATAATCCATTCCGTTTGGTTTATTCGGTACGATTATTCGTAGGAATTCCTTTGGCTGCATCAATAAGGAGCGAGGGGCACCAAATAAAAAATAGGGATAGAGTAAGGCGAACCCATTTTTTTATCTATCACTCATACTTCAATGACTTCACCGGATTGGCGCGGGCGGACTTGATCGATTGATAGCTCACCGTCAGATAAGCGATCATTAATGCCGCCGCCCCAGACGCTATAAAAACCACGATCCCAGGATGGGTTCTATAGGCGAAATTCTGCAGCCACTTATTCATGGCATAATAAGCCATAGGCCAGGCAATGATATTTGCCAGCAGCACCCACCGTACAAATTCCCTGGAAAGCAGCAGGAAGATCCTGGAGTCTGACGCGCCCAATACCTTCCGCACACCGATCTCTTTGGTGCGCTGTTCCGCCGCAAAAGCTGTAAGCCCGAAAAGCCCCAGGCAGGCAATAAAAATGGCCAGGATCGAAAAACCTTCAAAAATCTGCCCCATCCTCTGTTCTGTGAAGTAAGCCCTCTCAAATACTTCATCAAAAAAAGAAAAGGAAAAGGGATAACCGGGAGAAAACTTTTTCATAATTCCCCCCACATAATCAATGGTCACTGGTATATTGGTTGACTTTATTTTTAAGGAAACAAAAGAAAAAGTGTTGGGATCCAAAAAGATATACAATGGCTCGATCGGGCTAT
>JAFGFC010000146.1 GCA_016931325.1 Spirochaetota bacterium
AAATAACCGTACAGACAAGGACCGGGAACATTGCCGGTGTGGATGATACCTGGAGTGACTGGTCTGAAGAATATGTGCACCCGAAAGGGTCACTTATCAAGTCTCCGGATTCCCAGTATATCCAGTTCAGGATAAACTTTAAGACCGTTACCAAAAACCGGACACCTGTTCTTTACAGTGTGGAAATACCCTATCTTTTAAAGAATCGTCCTCCGGAGATCACAAAGCTTGATCTAGAGGTCCCGGATGGCAATAATAAAAATGAAAAGGACAAGAAACCCAGGTCCACTTTGAAACAATGGGAAAGAAGATTAATCTGGGATGCCAAAGATCCTGATAATGACAAACTGGTCTATTCGGTCTATGCCAGAATTGAAAATTCAAGACAATGGGTCCTTTTGAAAAGAGACCTGGCCAACAAGGATTTCATTTTTGATATACGGAAAATTCCTGATGGCGTTTACAGTTTCAAAATCGTAGCTGATGATATGCCTGATAACAGTCAGGGCTACAATATGACAGCGGAAAAGGTTTCGAAAAAATATATTATTGATACAACCGCTCCTGTTATCACAAAGCTGGTGTTACAAAATCTTACCGTGAACAGTTTTAAGATATCCGGCAAGGCCACAGATAACCTGTCCCGTATCGATAATATATCCTATTCCGTGGATGCTGAGAAATGGATCAATCTTTTTCCCAAGGATATGCTTTTTGATTCAGCCAGTGAAGAGTTTGAACTGGTCTACAAGAAAAAAAATAAACCTACCATTATCATGATAATGGTCCAGGATGAGTGGGGAAATATCAACACACGGTACAAGAAGATAAAGTAATAAAAGAGTTTAAAATACAGAAATCAGCCTGTATTCTCAGATGGTGCTCTTCTCTTCTTCTTCTTTTGATATCTTATCAATCTCTTTCTGTAATTGAATCAGGGTTTCTCTAATGGGTTGTTTTTCAATAAAGATCCTGTCAAGATAAAGATTGATGGTATCGTTCAACAGCTGGGCATTAGGATGGGGGGGAGATATCTCGGAATAAGAGATGCTGTTAAGAAAAGATTGGGCATTGATCCTGGGAAGCACAGCCGGCGCCAGAAAATGGTCTGAATAGGCGATGGGTTTCAAGCTGGGTACGGCTAAACAGCTCTGGGCTGTTTCTATCTGCCCTTTTTCTCCCACCAGGAATTTAACAAGTTTCCATGCTGCCTCTTTATACCTGGAATTCTTTGAGATAGAATAACAAACAGTGAATAAAGTCGAGGCTCTTTTTCTTTTATAGGGCAATTCGGCCACATCCCAGGCGAATGCCTTTACATGTTTCATCTCCAGAGTGCGCCACCGGCCATAAGTGGCCATGGCGACCTTGCCGGTCTCTAAGAGCTGACTGGCTTCCATATCTCTGGTCTCCTGAAGCGTCGGTGCGCAATGATATTTATACATGAGATCATAAATGTATTGAAAGGTTTCGACATTCCGCGAAAGATAAGGCTCTCTGCCGATCACATATTTTCCTGTGCGCTCATCATACACTTTGCCGTCATTCTGCCTGATCCAGGATATCCAGTACCCCAGCCAGGATTCAAAAACAAATCCAAACTGATCGGTGATCTCATCGCCGTTGGTATCCCTTGTGAGGGCTTGAGCGGCTCTCTTAAAATCATCCCAGGTCCAGCTCCGTGCAGGATATTTTACACCGGCGGCATCAAAAAGGTCTTTATTATAATACAGGACCATGGTTGTAAAATCCTTGGGAATGCCATAATATCTTCCTTTATACATAAAGGGCTGAAGGGTTTCTTTGAAGTAATCCTTGATACTGAAGGGAGGCAGATTCGTTTCCGGATCATTTTTAATAAAATCAGTGATGTCCAGAAGAGTGTCCCGCGCCACATAACCGGGAAAATGTTCACTCCCCATATAAAAGACATCAGGAGCATCTCCGCCCGCGAACATGGTCTTTAATTTATCATTATACGAAGATGTATGAATGATCCTTACTTCAATTTCAGGATAGATCTTTTGAAATTCCCTGATAAAATTCTGAACGGCTCTTATCTCTTCCGGCTTTCCCCACATCATGTATCGCAGAACAATCCCTTTATCCCCGCCGCAGGATATGAAGCCAAATAAAAGCACTATCACTAATAATAGATTGATCTTTTTCATAGAATGCCTCCCCTGTTATTCTATTAAAAATTAACGTAAAATTTTCGGGTAGTTATTCGTTTTACGTTTATCGTTCAATAATATCAATAAACGTCAAACATAAAACGAGTGTCCAGATACCCGGACACGATAAACTACCTTACGTTTTATTCATAATAGTATATTAAAGAATAATCTATAATATTACTTTACTAAAAGTTCCTTTGCGTGTTGAAGAGTCGTATGGGTTATTTTTTCACCCCCCAGCATCCGGGCAATTTCACTGACCCGTTCTTCCCCTTTCACCTGCTTCAGCCTGGTTACGGTTCTTTCTCCCTCAACTGACTTGTTTACCACAAAATGGACATCCGCATAACGGGCTATCTGGGGTTGATGAGTAATGCAGATCACCTGATTATGGCCCCCTAAAAATTTCAGTTTCCGGCCTACCATATCTGATGTTTTTCCCCCGATCCCGGCGTCAATCTCATCAAAGATCATTGTCTCTATTTTATCCACCTCATTCAGGATCGTTTTCAAAGCCAGCATAATACGGGACATCTCACCTCCGGAAGCGATCTTGCGCAGGGGTTTCAAAGATTCCCCCACATTGGGGGCAATAAGAAATTCTATATTATCCATCCCCTTTTCTGTCACTTTATACCGTTTTCCTTCCACCAGTGCGATCCCCTTTTCTTCTTCCTGATATTTGATATCGACCTTGAAAATGGTCTTCGCCATATCCAGATCCTTCAGCTGCTCTTCGACTTTCTCCTCCAATAATTTGGCTACCACCCTTCTTCTTCCGGAAAGATGCACGGCCAGGCTGGAAAGTTTGGCTTGGATGTCTTTGATCAGTTTTTTGGTCTTCTCTATCTCTTCCTCGCTTTGCTCTATCGTGTTCAGGTCCTGGATGGATTTTTCTTTATAGGAGAGTATCTCTTCAATGCTACCCGCTTCGGCAGCGTATTTTTTCTTCAACCGGTTCATAAGATCGATCCTTTCAATAATTTCATCAAGCCTTTGCGGAGAAAAATCGAACTTTAATTTGTACTCTCTTAAATTAGTCATAACATCTTCTATCTGATAGAATGATTCCTCTAAAACCTGTTTCAAATTCACGATTTCGGGATCGAATTTTTCCACTTCACTCAAAGAGGTGATTGTATTCTGCATTTGAGTGTAAACAGAATCTTCTTTGTCATAGAGATTAAAATATCCTTTTTCAATCGCATCTGAGATCTTTTCCTGGTTGCTTAAAACCAGATACTCTTTCTCCAGTTCGACATCTTCACCCTTTTTTAGATCAGCTGTTTCGATCTCATTGATACTGAAATTTAAAAGATCAACGAGCCGTTTCTTCTCCTGTTCGTTCATCTGTAATTTTTCAAGTTTGTTCTTCAAGTCGAGGTATACCTTGAACTCTGTGGCTATTTCCTCGCCCTCTTTTTCAAGATGGCCGAACTTGTCTAGGAATTCAATATGTCTGTTAATTTTTAAAAGTGTCTGATGCTCATGCTGTCCGTGAATATCAACAAGGGTATTGCCAAATTCCTTTACTTTCGCCAAGGGGACAGGTGTGGCATTAATATAATTTTTATTCCGGCCGTCAGATGACAGCTCACGCCGTATGATCACACCTTCACGGATATCAAAATCAATTCCACTGTCTTCCAGTATACGGGCGGCATCATAGTTGCTCTTGATATCAAACGTGGCCTCAATAATAGCCTTATCCTCCCCTGTCCTGATGGAATTTGATTCCAATCTCTCTCCTAAAATACCCCCTATGGCTCCAATAATAATGGATTTACCGGCTCCTGTTTCGCCGCTCAGGATATTGAATCCTTTGGAGAAATTTATCCTGATATCCTCAATCAACGTATAATTTCTTACCCTTAGATATTCAAGCATTTTAAACCCTCATTTCACCCATTCAAATTTTTCCCTCAGGATATCAAAAAAATTCCTTTTAGGTGATTTAATCAGCTTCATTAAATACTTTGATTCTTTAATAGAGATTTTATCTTCTTTTTTAAGGTGTAATCCTTTTGACCCATCAATGGAAAGGACCATATCCTTATATTCTGTCCCAATATGAATATCAATAACAGAGGAAGAAGGGACCACGATAGGCCTGACCCCGAGGGTATGAGGACAGATGGTATTGATAATAATGGTCTTCATTCCAGGAACGACAATGGGACCTGAGGCTGATAAGGAGTATCCTGTCGAGCCGGTGGGAGTCGCCACGATCATACCATCACCTTCGAAAGTGCCTATGTATTGTCCGTTGATGAATGATTTCAATTGAATAAGACGGGTAAAGCCTCCTTTATGGATCACAACTTCATTAAAAGCCGGGATGACCTTTATAACACGTTCCTTTCGCACGACACTGGCTTCGATCACAAGCCGGTCCTCGATCTTATAATGATTCTGAGCAATATTTTTGAACATGATACCTATTTCTGTCTGTTTGAATTCTGTTAAAAATCCCAGGCCACCTATATGGATCCCGAGAAGTGGAATATTTTTTTTAAAGAACAGGCCGGCAGCCCGGATAAAGGTGCCGTCACCCCCTAAAGCCAGTGCCAGATCCCCTTTGAGAAAATCTTTTTCTGTAACACCGTCCTTTTTACCTAAAAACGTGGCACACTCTTTATCCAGTAAAAATCTGATCCCGTATTTAGCTCCTTCTTCAAGCACGACTTTGAGAATATTTTTCGCTTCCGGTTTACTTAAGTTGACCAGCAGTGATATCTGTTTGATCTGTTTCATACCCTCTTTATTAAACATTTATTTGGATAAAAAGTCAATCAATAATTTATCTTGAATTCCCTGATAGAAAACATATCAGGCAAAATAACAGCCCCGTGTTTGAACCCCCCGAGCAATAATTTAAAGAGTAATGTCTCACTGAGCGAGCCCTGAGCCTGCATTTCCGGAGTGATATTATAGAAAATGGCATATTTTTTCCCTTTTTTCCAGGCAATGATATCGATTGTGGTCTTTTGTATGATCTTGTTCCCTTTTGTTACGATGGTATACTTATATACCCTGTTCACATCAAGGGTCTTGAATCCATTATGCTTTAAAACATAATGGGCTTTTTTAATGACCTTGTCCCCCAACACCACAGCCCGTTTGATCTTTCTGGCTTTAAAATAGAACCGCGCATACAGGAATAACAGGAAACCAACAACTATTACAGCCACGATCAAAGTATAGATTTCTTTATTAAAAATTGTCATACATTGAACCTGAATTTAATTATATCCCTGTCCTGGACAATATAGTCTTTGCCCTCCAGATGATAAAGGCCATTCTTTCTGGCCGCTGCCTCTGAGCCGGCTTTTTCAAGATCATGATAATGGATCACCTCGGCCCGGATAAATCCTTTTTCAAAATCAGTATGGATATGGCCAGCCGCTTTCAAAGCGGTTGTTCCTTTCCTTATAGCCCAGGCTCTGGCCTCTTTTTCATTATATGTGTAAAACGTGATAAGATCGCCGCAATCATAGGAAAATTTGATCAGGCGCCGTATACCTGATTCATTGATGCCTAAAATTCTCAGGTACTCTTCTCTTTCATGGGGTTCGAGTTGATTTAACTGCAACTCGGTTTCAAGTGAAATATTAATACTGTTTATCCCCTTGGGGAAGGTCAGGTCCTCTTTCAAATCTTTTTCATCGCAGTTAACGATGACAAAAATAGGTTTCAGAGTCAACAAACTGAAGCTTTTTAATATCTTTTCCTCTGCTTCGTTCAAATTAGCCTGATGAAGTGTTTTATCACTTTCCAGGATCTTTTGGATCTTTACAACAAGTTCTTGTTCTTTTAAAAGGAAGTCGTCTTTTTTTAATTTCAACTGGGCCTTTATCCTCTCCAGTCTCGTTTCCAGAAGATAAAGGTCAGCATAGATCAACTCATCCATTAAATAGGAGAAATCCCTCTGAGGATCAATATTGCCCAGAGGATGGTAAACATTCTCATTTTTAAATTGTCTGATGACCAGAGTAACAATGTCCACTTCCTTAATAGATACCAGAGCCTTTCTGGTTTCCATGGATTCCTTGGAGATGGAAGGCAAGATCACGAATTGAATATGAACATAATGCTTTTTAGAAGGAGAGAACGTCTTAAATATAAAATCAAGACCATCATCCAGGACACTCACTTCCGCTATCTCGGGATTCTTATGATCATGCGAAGACTCGCCATGTCCTGTTAAAAGTTGAAAAATCGAATCTTTTCCTGATTCATCCAGGCCTACTAAACCTACTTTCACTTTCAGTCCTTTATTTTTATTAATATTTCCGCCCCTCTTTTCAGATCCTTAATCGAGGCGGCAAAAGATATACGGAAATGGGTATCAGATTCGGAAAAAACATTCCCCGGGATGATCAACAGATTATGTTCAATCGCTTTGGTTACAAATTCAGTCCCGCTTTGGCCTGAAGGAGTTCTGGGAAAGATATAAAAAGCGCCTCCGGGTTTCTGTATCTCAAAATCATCTTTTAAAAGTGAATAAATGGCATCCCTTTTCTCCTTATAATCATTCTTAATTGTCTTCAGATCGAAATCCAGATTATCCAGAACAGCATACTGGGCAAAAGAGGGAGCGCATACAAAACTGAACTGTTGAAGTTTTATCATTTCAGAGATAAGCCAGTCAGGCCCCAGAGCAAAACCGATCCTCCAGCCAGGAATAGAAAAGTTCTTTGAATAGCCCTTCAAGACCAGAGCGTTATTGGTAATATCTAACATAGATGTATATTCGTCATCATAGACATAACTATCATAGATCTCATCACTGATAATAAAAAGATCATGTTCTTGAGCCACTTTGTTTATTATTTCCAGCTCCTGATGGCTGTAGACCATTCCCGTCGGGTTATTGGGGGAATTAATAATGATGATCCTCGTCTTATCGGTTATCTTATCTCTGATATGCTTTTCTTTTATTTTGAAATCCGGATACGTGTTATAAAATACAACTCTGCCGCCCACCAGATGGGTCAGATGCTTGTACATGACAAAATAAGGGTCAGGGATCAATACTTCATCCCCGGGATTAACAAGGCAAAGAAAAGATAACAGGATCCCCCCTGATGTTCCTGAAGTGATCATTACAGATTGAGGCGGATTCATGGTATATCTTTTCTGATACGTCTCCAATATCTTCCGGTTTAATTCTGTAATACCCTGCGTCAGGGTATATTTATTTTTTCCCTCTCTTATCGCTTTTATGGCAGATTCCTTTATCCTGTCAGGCGTATCAAAATCAGGTTGCCCAATGGAAAGGTTGACGGGATCTTTCATTTTTGAAGCCAGGTTAAAAACTTTTCTTATCCCGGAAGAATCAATATAAGCCATTCTTTTAGCGATCATTTTTTCCTTTTTAGATGACATAAACCCTCATGGTCATTATTTACAAATAATCAAATAAAAATATATTACAATTAAAAGAAATGGCAACAACTTCATGGTGGTACGGATTTGATCTTTTAAAATTAAAATAAATCATAGTGTGAAAAAGTCAAGACCGCCCATTTCCCTTTTTTTCTTGACTTTGGGCAGTATTTTCGTACTTTAAAACTGATCATGCCTTATTTTCAAAGTATTATTTTTATGATCCTGAGCTATTTTTTTGGTGCTATTCCCATCAGCTTTATTTTATGCAAAAAACTAAAAAATGTTGATATAAGGAAAGTAGGCAGTAAAAATGTGGGGGCTACCAATGCCGGAAGGATTTTAGGAAAAACCTGGTTTTTCATTATCATGGTTTTTGATATTTTAAAAGGTTTTCTTCCTGTTCACCTGGCTAAATATTTTATGGGTCAGGGTCTGCTTGTTCCCTCTTCCCTATTGTTATTGGCCATTGCCTTTTCCACTATTCTGGGCCATCTTTACCCTGTTTATCTCAATTTTAAAGGAGGTAAAGGGGTGACGGTTTCTGCCGGTATGCTGATGGCCTTTGATTATCGCCTGGTGATCGGGGCTCTTGTCATTTTTATTATTATTGTCTTTATCACAAGATATATCTCTGCCGGATCCGTTGTCGCGGCTGTCATTTTGCCGGTATTATACGCCCTTTTCTACAAAAACGATATCGATATTGTTTTTTTTATCTTCATCATATTATTAGCCTTATATGTAATCTATAAGCATAAAGAAAATATTAAACGAATTATACAGGGGAAAGAACGGAAATGGGGAGAAAGAGTATAAGTATACTGGGAGCCGGCAGCTGGGGTTCAACACTGGCTATTATGCTATCGCAAAGACATGCTGTAAAAGTGTGGGAATTTGATGCTGACCAATGTGAAAAGATCAAAAAAGAAGGGGAGAATAAAAAATTCCTTCCCGGTATACAATTCCCCGAGGCCATTTTTATTTCTCATAATATTAAGCAAGTGCTGGAAGATACAGAGATCACCATTTTCGCAATACCATCACATACCATAAGGGCCATGGCTTCCAGGACAAAGGATCTGTTAAAAGACAAACTGATCGTTAATGCGAGTAAAGGATTAGAAGAAAAGAGCATGAAGCGTATTTCCCAGATCCTCTATGAAGAAACAGAGAATAAGAATATTTTTGTGATCTCAGGACCTTCTCATGCAGAAGAGGTTATCAGGAAGCAACCCACAACGGTTGTCCTCTCCTCACTGCAGAAAGACAGGGAGAAAATGAAATATTTGCAGAATATTTTCTTTAACGAGTATTTTCGTGTCTATACGAATGAAGATATCGTCGGAGTTGAACTGGGCGGGGCTTTGAAAAATATTATTGCTATTGCCGCGGGGCTCTCCGACGGTATGGGCTTTGGCTCCAATACAAAAGCCGCCTTGATGACCAGAGGGATGGTGGAAATGCAACGATTGGCCTGCAAACTGGGGGCTCAGGGTGATACGTTATCAGGCCTTTCCGGAATGGGGGATCTGATCACAACCTGCATCAGTCCCTTCAGCCGGAATCGTCACCTCGGAGAACAGCTCGGGAAAGGTTTTTCATTAAAAAATATTCTTAAAAACATGATCATGATAGCGGAGGGCGTGAAAACAACTAAAGCGGCTTTCAGGCTCTCTAAAAAACTCAAAGTGGATATGCCCATAACTGAGCAGTTATATAAAATATTATATAAAAATAAATCATCCCGGGTGGCTGTGTCTTCGTTAATGCTCAGAACCCTTAGATCAGAGACAGAGGGCCTGGAATGAAAAGGACAAGGAAAGATTTGATTCAGGCCCTTGTGGAAGCCGGGATACAGTCGGTTGATGCTAAAAGATTCGTGGATGAATTTATCAATATCATCCAGGGCAGCATTATGCATGGTGAGGAGATCAGGTTGAAGAATTTTGGTAAATTTATTATCGTCACGAAAAAAGGAAATGAATTCATCAATCCTAAAACAAAGTTAAAGACCCTCATTCCTGACCATAAAAAGATCAGATTCATCCCTTCGGAAAATTTAAAAAAATTAATTAATCAATATGAAAAATAAAGAAATATTGAACAACACAGACAAAATGTATTTTACCATCGGAGAAGTAAGCCAGATCGTCGGAGTTCAGCAACATGTACTCAGGAACTGGGAGAAGGAGATCGGATTTCTTAAACCTGTTAAGAAAACCTCCGGACACCGCCTCTACAAAAAAAAGGACGTTCAGATAGCCATGAGAATCAAAGAGCTGTTGTATGATGAACTGTATACCATTCCTGGAGCCCGGAAACGACTCTGGTATGAGCTGAAAAAAAACAGGTTTCCTTCCGTCCTCGCCCTGGTGAAGCGGACTAAAAAACAGCTGGCCGATCTGCTTGACGTATTGAAAAAATCTGATTAAGCATTTCTTCCCTTCGGGATAAATTAACCCCCCCTGTCCTGGCCTCAAGATAATTTTTTATACGACGATAATAGGTAAAGATGCCCGTGTATGATAGGGAGGAGTTTTATGAAAAGCAAACAGAAAAAAAAGATGAGACCCAATCAGTATATTGCCTATTCAACTGAACTGGCAAAAAAAGAAAAGATCTATGAAATTTTCTCAACTCAACTCAATTTTTTATGTTAATCTCATGGATGATCGATTTTATTATATCCGTCTATTTTTATGAATGCCTTGTTCTGGCTGCTATTACAGGCTGTATTATTTCCATACCGTTAAAATTATTCAAGAAATCAAGACATATCATCAACCATATTCTTTCGTTTTATGGCAGTTCACTGCTCTCTTTAAGCGGTTGCCGGTTAAAAATAACAGGAAAAGCTATCCCAGAACAAAATTTTCTCATCGCTGCCGATCATAAAAGCACGTTCGATATCCTTGTTTTGAAAAGGTTATTGAGGGGTCATCAATTCCGATGGATCATCAAATCCTCTCTTTTTCAACTGCCTTTTTTCGGCCCCCTCATTGTGAACGCCGGATATATCAGAATGGACAGAAAAAATAAATACAGGGCTTATGCCGCTATTCAGAAAGCCATAGATGTATTGAAAACAGAAGCCTCTATTATTATCTTCCCCGAGGGGACAAGGAGCACCACAGAAGAAATACTGCCTTTTAAAAGCGGAAGTATAAAGATCGCTTTTTCCTCCGGTGTAGACATTTTGCCTGTGGTAATAAAAAACACACTCCAGATAAACAGGCGGGGAAATTTTATGATCCATCCTCAACCTATACTGGTGGAAATCCTTGAACCGATAAAAATCAAAGGAAAGAACTTTTCAGGGCAGCAACAGCAAAAGATCCTTCAAAACCTGCGTAAACAGATCACTGACAAATATAATAAACTGGCCTGAGGTCATGGGCTTAGATTAATTTTGCCATGATCTGCCTTTCATAGTAAGGAATATAAAAAAAGAAAAGTCCCAAGACAATGGCCAGGATAAGGACTAAAAACTCTATATTATTTTTGGCTATCTGCTTGTTGATATCAATCGTATTAAAAAGGATATTGACATGATCCTTTTCCATGATCATCAGATCATCTACATCATATTTCTTGAATAACTCTTCATCCGTGTAGACACTGAAGATCTTTTCATTGTTTACAGAAATAGACAACACATTATTTTCACTTTTAAAGATGATTAATAATTGCTTTTCTAATTTTGTCCCATACTTTTGAGATAAATTTTCCGCCAGAATAACCATATTCCTATATTGAATAACCCGTTTTTCTTTAAAAACCTCCACATCGGGCCAGTTCAATAGATGAAACAAAATCTTCATAACGAAAAAGGCTATGATCATTGACCCAATAGCGATGGAGGTCACAGCAAATATATTTTTTCTGATATTCTCCATCTTGGCCTGGAAAAGATTTCCGAACAGCTTTACTATCCTCATGAATCGCAATATCCTGACCAACCTTATCATTTTGAAGACCCTTAACAGAGCGATCAATGAGGATTGATAAAATATGACAGGACTGGAAATGGTAGAAAGATAGTATACCCTGATACCGGAATAGAACAACAATAAAGGAATGGAAGCAAAAAAGTCTATCCATCCTCCCTGACTGAATAAATACTTGTAAGATTCTTTATTTTTCAGAGCGATAATAAATCGAGTGGCAAATTCAATGGTAAAAATAAGATCGATCACAAATCCTATCCAGATCAGTAAATGTCTCACGTGGATCGGCCATTGCAGTATAATCCCGACCTCTTCTATGAAAATATGAAAAATCGAAAGAATGATAACAACAAAGATGACCAATTCAGTTTTTTTCATCCTATGCCTCCTTGACAGGGAATATATTAAAAATGAATATAAGAATTCGATTTTTAATATAGTAGAGGATAAATTGAATGTCAAGGAGTTCGGATATTTAAATTTAATTTCTGGATTCAGATATCTTAAATTTGACTCATTCTCAAAACCAACTCCTTTGGTTTTCCCCTAGAAATCGTCCCGTGGAATGTGAAGCATTCCCGGGACTAAATCCTCGGAATTTCTCATCGAGAAATTCCAGAGGGCAGCGATTTCAGGGGCTCAGCCCTTGAAATTGTCTGAAGGATTCAGACAATTTCTAAGGGTCCGAGGGCGAGTACCTATTTTCACGTCCATGTGAAAATTACGGTACTCGTCCCGAGGAATTTCAACCCTGTGGAATTGCAAAGCAATTCCCAGGATCAAGTCCCTGGAATTTCACAGAAATTCCAAGGGAAGAAATTCCCGGCCCCGTGGGATTTATCTCTGATAAATCCCCGGGATGTAGTCCCTGAAATCCCTTTGGGATTTCTAGGGAGATTAAATCCCCGAAATTGTCCGAAGAATTCGGACAATTTCAGGGGAAATCCGTCAAATTTAAATATCTGAATCCTTTTACGATAATAAATTCAAATATTCTCACTTGTGGTCAAAAGAGGATTGTTTGAAGCCGCAAAATTTATAATGCCAGAGCCAAATATATTAATAAAAATTAAGTATCCTCACAGAGGTAAAGGAGGGAGGTGGTTTTTTATTGATTTTTTATTCTAATCTATTAAGTTATTAACGCATCTTATATGCTTTCTCGAGGATTTCTTATATGAAATATAAAAAATTGATCATTACGGCATCCGGGATTTTCCTGTTTATCTTTTTTACCTATCTTTTTAATGAAACGCCTTTTATGTATCATGAACCGGATGAATATAAAAAAGAAGGAAAGGTCAGAATTTTTTCACAGGAAGCCATGCCCCGATTCATGGCTCATCCTGACAGTCATAAAGTTATTCTTTTCATCCATGGTTATAAAGCCACTCCTTTTGACTTCCACTATCTGGCCGGACATTTTTCCAGACAATACAATGTCGCTTTACTCTTGCTCCCAGGTCATGGCACCTCTGAAGAAGAATTTCAAAAAACCTATTTTTCCCAGTGGTATTCTTATGCTAAGGAACAGTACCTCCGATACAGGAAAAAATACAGAGTTTATCTATGCGGACTGTCTATGGGGGGGACTATTTCCCTGCGATTGGCAGAAGAATTTTATGATAAAAAAGACCTGGCCCCTAGTGGTGTGATCTGTATAGCGTCTCCTGTATTTTTGAACTGTTTTAACCGGGGTGTGTTATTTGATTGGAGACTTTATCTGATACGATATATATCTT
>JAFGFC010000147.1 GCA_016931325.1 Spirochaetota bacterium
ACATTATTTTAATAAAATAATATTTTATAAGAAATGGCAGAAGATGATTTAAAAAAGTATGCGGAACGGGCAGGGGAGGTGTTGGCTAATTTCGCTGTCCAGAAAAAAAAGAAAGCGAAATCTGTGGATGAAGCCGCACAGGAATTCATTGAGGGCCAGAAGAATTTCAAATATATCGAACCTCTATTTAATGCCAACAGCGTTGAGATTATTTTAAAATATCTGAAAAAAAGGTATCAACAAATTGATTTTCCTGAACGAACGGAAAAACTTATCAAGGCGTTAAGGGTATACTCCGAGGAAAAAACAGACGAATCTCTGGCAAAAGCAAAAAAACTCTACCAGCAGATCATTGAAGACATGAAAGGTATCGAAAAAAATATTTTGAAAGAAGACAAAGAGTACAAACCCAAATTTCTTGTATGAGCCAGCTATTTCCCAAAATGAGAACAACATCCTTGATCGTTTTACTGGTGACCATCTTCGGTTGTACATGGACCCCCAGGAATGTACTCCCCGAATACTTCAGGACCATTCATGTACCGACCTTTGGCAACGAGACCATGGAACCTCAGATAGGTTCCGAATTAACTAAAAAAGTAATCACAGAGTTTGAACTGGACGGCCGGCTTACCATCACAGAACATGTTTCCAAAGCGGAAGGTGTCCTTTTTTGTGTGATAACAAAATATAAAAAAGTTCCTATTTCCTATAATTCTATGGGCGAAGTGGATACCACCACCATGATAATGGGAGCCGAGTTGAAATTAAGGGATATCCGGAGCGGGGAATGGTTCCATGATGGGTATGTGGAGGAGCAGATCGATTATAACCTGAAAAGTGAACCGGTTGAGTCTGAAATAGAAGCCATGGAAAGGATCATGAATAATCTGGCCAAGCGGATCGTCAGCAAGACCATAGAAGGCTGGTAATGATGTCCCAACCATTCCTTAAATACTCGCAAATCCTGACCCAGATAAAAAAAGCAGAGATAAGGCCTGTTTACATTTTTCTGGGGGAAGAGCATTATTTGAAAGTAGAGTTGATCGAAGAAATAAAAAAGCAGATCATGAAATCCGATTTTTCCATGGATTTTAATTTTAATCATTTATACGGCTCTCAGGTCGATACTGAAACACTTTCCCAGATCGCCAATACCCTTCCGGTTTTCAGCGAGAAACGCATGATCGTCGTCGATGAATTTGAACGGTTAAAGTCATTAGAGAAATTAAATAGTTATCTGGAAAATCCTATGGGTAATACATGCCTTATTTTAAATTCTCTTGAAAAGGACCTTCCCGCCTCTCTGGTGTATTCTTCCAAAGACTGCTCTGTGGCTATTTTTTATCCTCTGTGGGAGAAGCAATTGAACCAATGGATCATAAATGATGCCCGCGATAATGAAAAGATCATCCGTCCTGATGCTGTTGAAAGGCTGATGGATTATTGTGATAACTCTTTGCTGGAGATAAAACAGGAACTGGAAAAGCTGTATCTGTATACAGCCGGCAGAAACCAGATCACCTCGGAGGATATACAGAATCTTACAGGGGATAATAAAAAATTTTCAATTTTTACATTAACCGATGCACTCGGCCAGAAGGATTTCAAGGTGGTTATAAGAATATACCGCAGGATGAAAAGCATGGGAGAAAAGGATATCGTCATTTTCGCTTCCCTGAATAATTTTTTTCATTCTTTATGGAAGATCCTTTATTATAAAGAGATGAAGATCCATGACGATGAGATCCTGAAAAAGATGTCGATGAATCCTGTCCGGTTCAAGAAACTGTTGCCTGCTTTGAGCCATTTTTCCTATTCTTCCATCAGATGTATTATTGACTATTTATTTCAGTACGATATGAAGTTAAAGACCCTTTACATGGTTCATAAGCATAAACATATCCTGATGGAGGAGATGCTGTACAGGATATGTTTCAGTTAAAATCGATGCTGGCCGTAGCTGATAAAGCATGTTTGAAAGAACTTTTTCTTGTGGAAGAAGGATATTGATAGTCTCTGTTCTCTCCCCTGTATCTTACCCTCATTCTTAATCGACTGTCAAGAAACCGTTCCTGCCAGTAAAGCAGGACACGGTTGCCGAACGAGTCGCTTTCAGATCCGTTAAAACTCATGTTCAAATAAACATATTTCAGGCCTAAAAGCATTTCTTCAATGGGTCTGTATTTTATCTCCATTTCGGGAGATATCTGTTTGCCGTCTTTTTCATTGCTGACACTATAATCGATGTCTTTATATTTCATGCCGACACGACCTGTGATCTTTTCCAGTATCCTGTAAACCATGTTGAATGTGACCCCATTATGATTATTATCAAGATCATCTGTCAGATCATAATCTTTCTTTTTAAAAGAATAGGTCAGGTCACATTTGGATCTCAGATTAAGTTGCTGCATGATCTTTATGTATCCCTGAGTATAATTGTAAGAATCGATAGTCTGATAATCTTCTTCTGAAAGGTCTTCAAAAGGATTAAAGGCATAACGTTCACCTATCTCTGTATTGAAGGTTAAAACAGGATAATCAAACCCTTTCTTTTTAAAGCTTTGTCCGTAAGATTGGTAAATGAAAACAAAAAGGAAACAGAAAAGAAAAAAACAGTGCTTCACACCAATCTCCGTGGGCAATCCTTTATATTGCAATGCAAGTATTGCCGGGAGCAGAGTTGAAAAAGTTTATGTAATTCCGTCTCGACATCAATATCGAATATTTTCAGCAGAGGACATTGTCTATACCCTTTCATTTCATAACCTCCATAACCTCCGTTTATATTGTCGTCGTTTAAGGAGAATATCTTAAGGAGCATAACAGAAGAGAATTTATTATTTTAACCTTTTCATCATTTTTATGTCCAATATATATTGAATCAAATGGAAAAATACCTTGCCAAGGCAGATAATATATGTTATATTATCCCTACTTTGTGTTTACAGGAATGGATTCTATAACGGTGCGACCCACAAACAGGAGTATTTAGAGTGAAACGTCTAATAAAAATTGCCACTTATATTATTTTCCTGACAGTTATTTTATCTTTCTTGTCCGATATAATCGCTTACAAGTACGAAGGCATTAAAATAAAAAAGATTGTCATTACGGGCATTATTAATTCTGACGAGTCAAAAGCCTATGATGTTCTTCAAGTTGAAGAAGGGGATCGTTTTATCGCCAAACGGGCCAGCGAGTCCATCCGGGCTCTTTATGAAATAGGAGCCTATAGTGATGTCAATCTGGATGTTGCTGAACAAAAAGGGGGACTCGTTCTTACTTTTATTGTTCAGGAAAGACCCATTATCAAAGAGATCATATTTAAAGGTAACGATGAATTTGGCGAAGTGGACCTCAGTGAATCCATTCAAAACATTGTGAAAGAAGATGATGTCTATCAGGAAGCCCGGGTTAATGAGGCGATCAATATTATATTAAGGAAATATGAGGATGAGGGATATAATGAAGCCAGCGTGAGGGCTATCCCTGTTATCAATGAAGAGACCAAGACCTGTAAATTGATCATCAGGATCAGAGAAGGGGATGAGGTCCGTGTCGCTAAAATAAGTATAAGGGGGGCAAAGGCTTTCAGTGAAAAGAAGGTTGTCGGAAAAATGGATACCCATATTGATGACTGGCTGCATTCCGGAATTTTCAAACAGGAAGAGTATGAGAGAGACAAGAACAGTATTGTTAAATTTTATAAGAACAACGGTTATATTTTCGCCAGAGTGATCAAGGATAAACTGGTTTACAGGATCGAAGGTGATAAACGCGACAAAGAAAAGAAATTATATATTACCATAGACATTGAGGAAGGAAAACAATATAAATTTGGCCGGTATTCTGTGTCAGGGTATACGATTTTTTCCGATGATGAAGTTTCATCTGTTTTAGAGCACAAGTCCGGTGAAATATTCAACCAGGAACAGTTTGAGGAAGACCTTCAGGCTTTACAGGCCTTATACGGGTCAAGAGGGTATATCTTTGCCAGGATCATCCCTGAACCTAAATATGATAAAGACAAAAGGATAGTCAGTTATAATATCAAAGTCTTTGAGGGTGAGATCGCTCATGTGGAGAATATTATCATTCGCGGGAACACCAAAACAAAAGACCATGTCATACGCAGGGAGATATTGATCCAGGAAGGAGAGATCTTTAATTCGAGAAAGATCCAGCGAAGTCAGGAAAAGGTCTATAACCTGGGTTTTTTCAAGAATGTCAAGATCGATGTGCGGCCCGGAACCGCCGAAGGGCTGATGAATCTTATTTTTGATGTTGAGGAACAGATGACTGGCCTTATTACACTGGGTGTCATGTGGGGATCGGTCGATGGATTCGGGGGTTATGAAGAGGTATCAGAAAATAATCTAATGGGGCGCGGTATCAGGATCCATGAAAGGATAGAATATCAGCAGAAAAAGCAATACTATGAAGCCGGGTTCAGGCATCCTTATATTTTCGGGACCCCCATCTCTTATTCCGCTTCCATTTTTTATCGAAATAAAGAGGATCTTATAACACCGTCCGTTTTTACCAATCAGGACTCTGAATTTAATAAACAGGAATGGGGTGTGGGTATGGGTCTGGGATGGCTTGTATCTGATATTGTGACCCTTTCAGCTTTTTATAATATAGAGCTGTATCAGTACTATAAATTCAGGAATGAACCGGCTGATGCCAACCTTCAGGCTAAAAAAGGGCAGGGTGATTTCGTGAAAAGCTCATTGACCTTGAAATATGACTATGACAGCCGCGATAACGTTTTCAATCCGACAAGAGGATTTCATTTTACGCAGTCATGGGAGATCACCGGTGGTCCGCTTGGCGGGGATGACAAGTATATGAAATATATTACAGATGCGAGTAAATATTACCCGCTTTTCTGGGGTTTTGTTTTTGTTTTGCACGGCAATTTCGGGCTTATTGACCGTTCCTTTGACGGAGAGCGTATTGACGGGACCATCAACGCGGATGATCTTTTATATATAGGGGGTGTGGAATCAGTAAGAGGGTATGATTACTGGGAAACACAATGGGAAGACGGCGGATTTTCAAGAATTTATGGTAATATCGAGACCCGGTTCCCTATTGCGGAACAGATACTCTGGATGGTCATGTTTGTGGATGGCGGGAATCTCTGGAGGAGGTCTCATCAGTTCAATCTGAGTCTTAAAGATTATTACTTTTCTACAGGATGGGGATTCAGGATACAGATCCCCATGATCCCGATCAGACTTTACTTTTCAAAACGATTTCATTATGATAGAAGCAAAGAAAAGATCATATGGGAAAATCCCGGAGCGGGTGATTGGGAATTCGACTTTTCTGTCGGCGGCCTTTTCTAGTTGTTAGTATTTATTGGTTGGAAAGATATATAATTTTTAAAAAACACGTTGTTTAATAATACTAATAACTAACCACTGATTATAAAATACTAAAAACAGGAGGTGTTGTTATGCCTGCGTTTTCAAGTTCTTTGTTTTTTCTTGTTCTGCTGGGTATTATTATCCTGACCCGATCGATCAGAATTGCGCGAGAATATGAGCGAGCTGTCGTTTTTCGGTTAGGAAGATTATACCGGGCAAAGGGACCCGGTCTTTTTCTTCTTTTGCCTTTTATTGATTCCATGGTAAAAGTAGACCTTCGTACCTTTACACTTGATGTCCCGCCACAGGATATCATTACCAGGGACAATGTGCCGGTAAAGGTAAATGCGGTGGTTTATTTCAGGGTTATGAATGCTCCGGACTCGATTGTCAAAGTGGAGAATTATATTACTGCCACTTCCCAGCTGGCTCAAACCACATTGAGAGATGTTGTGGGTCAATCTGAACTGGATGATCTGTTATCAAACAGGGAAAAGATCGGCAAAGACCTGCAAAAAATAATAGACGAAAAAACAGACCCATGGGGAGTAAAAGTCTCACTGGTTGAAATGAAGGATGTTGAGATCCCGCCCAACATGCAGAGGGCTATGGCCAAACAGGCTGAAGCCGAACGGGAGCGGCGGGCCAAGATCATTCATGCTGAAGGTGAATTCCAGGCTTCTGAAAAGTTGGCCAAAGCCGCCAAGATACTCTCTCAATATGATACAGCCATCCAGTTGCGTTACTTACAGACACTGACCGAGATCTCTTCTGAAAAAACCAACACGATCCTTTTTCCTGTTCCTGTTGATACGATCACTAAATTTGTACAGGGCATAAAAAAGAAAGGGTAGACCTTATGCTTTTATGTATGTTGAAATCCAAGATACACATGGCTCGCGTTACTGACACCCAGATTAACTATGAAGGCAGTATAACCATAGATGAAGATCTGATCAAAAAAGTAAACCTGCTGGCTCATGAAAGAGTTCTTATCGCGAATGTAGATAATGGGAACCGGTTTGTCACCTATGTTATTACGGGAAAAAAAGGTTCGAAAGAGATCTGTATCAACGGGGCCGCGGCACGGCTCGCGAAAAAAGGGGACAGGATCATTATCATGTCGTTTGCCTGGATGGAAGAAGAAAAAGCCAGAACTTATCAGTCCTCGATCATTAAACTGGACGGAAAGAACAACATCATTTCATAGAATTCTATCTCTTGTAATCCCCCTCTTCCTGCATCTCTTCCCCCCAAGGCGGTGAGGAGTATTAAATTCAGCTTCATGGGGTCAAATATTTAAAATATTAATTTTCCGAAAAGTAAATTTTTCTTGCCTTTAAAAATAATTGTATTATACTATTTAAACTTGATGAATTTAAATATTACTGATATGAAGGAAGAAATTATAGAAATTGTGACTAATCTGGCTGAACAACTGGGCTATAAACTTGTTGAATTTTCAGTGGATGAAAAACATAAACGGGTCTATATCGTCATCTATAAAAAAACAGGGATCACCATACAGGATTGTGAAGACATGACAAAAGAACTGTTACAGGATATGGATTATGTTGAACGCTTTGGGAAGGATTATAATCTGGAGGTTTCTTCTCCCGGAGTGGAAAGGTTCCTTAAAACCATTGAAGAGTACAAGATTTTTGAAGGTAAAGAGGTTAAAATTATAACTGATATTGAGGAGACCCCTGTTATTACAGGTGTTTTAAAAGGCCTTGATAATGAGGATCGTATTATAATAGAAGATGGCTTTAAAATGCACAGGATCCCTTATGGCAATATTAAAAAAGGCGTATTGCTCTTTAATTTTAGTTTTTGAATGGAGGTTGGCAGGTGAAAGCCGATTTTAGTGAATCTGTTAAAATGTACTCTTTACAGACAGGTGTGCCGGAAGATCAGATGCTGGAAGCCATTGCTCAGGCACTTGTCATTGCTTATAAGAAAAAATACAATAAAAAAGAGAATGTAGCGATCGAGGTTGATCAGGATAATAAAGATCTCAAGATCTTTGCTATAAAAACGGTTGTAGAAAAAGTCAATGATCCGATTGACGAGATATCTCTGGTTGAGGCAAAGGATATGGGACCTGATATCAATCTGGGTGATGAGGTGAAAATTGAGATCAATCCTGAAACGCTGGGAAGAATTGCTGCTAAATCAACACATCAGATCATTATGCAGAACGTCAAAAAGATCGAAGGCGATATCCTGTATAATGAATTTTCAACGAAAAGGGGCGAGATCGTCACAGGACTTTTTCAACGGCGTATGAGGTTCCATGACATTATTGTGGATCTCGGTAAAACTGAAGCCTTGCTTCCGGTTGATCACCAGATGTACAGGGATAAGACAAAGATCGGAGAGAAAGTAAAAGTGCTTGTTAAAAATGTTGAAAAAAAGGATTCTATTGTGCGGATAACGTTGAGCCGCACGGATCCGGAATTTGTTATTAAATTGTTCTATGCTGAAGTTCCGGAGATCGCGGAAGGCATAGTGGTCATAAAAGGAATTGCCAGGGAAGCCGGGGAAAGGACAAAGATCGCTGTTTATACAGAAAGAACAGGTATCGACCCGGTAGGCGCCTGTGTGGGAATGAAAGGAGTAAGGATTCAATCCATCATCCGTGAACTGGATGGTGAAAAGATCGATATTGTTAAATGGGATAGTGATATTGCCCGTTTTCTTATTAATCTTCTGTCGCCGGCAAAACTGGTGGATATTAAATTGAATGAAAAGGACAAGACCGCTATTGTCGTTGTCCCTTCCGATCAGCTTTCCTCGGCTATAGGTAAAGACGGCAAGAATGTTAAATTAGCGGCCAAACTGGCCGGCTGGACTATGGATATCAAGAGTGAAGAAGAGTTCCAGAATTTGCTCGAAGTTGAAGAATCACGCAAGATGATCCAGGAACTCTTCAAGGATGTTTCTCCGGGTCAAAAATATGCTGTCGTGGAAGGGCCAAAGGAAGAAAAAGGACCGGCCAAAAAAACAAAGGAAAGGAAAAGGAAAGAACCGATCGAAAAACAACCGGAAGAAGAGATTGAAGAAACATCCATTGATGAACTGCCGGATATTTCTCCTACCGTGGCCAAGAAATTAAAAAGCGCCGGTTATGATACGATTGAAAGTATTATAGATCTTTCCAAAGAGGATCTGCTGAAAGTCTCAGGAATAAGCAAGAAAGCAGTCGATGCGATCCTGAAATCACTGGAAGAAAATGTCAAAGTTGTTATTGAAGAGGAGTAAGGTTTTAAATGGCTGATAGCAAAAAGAGAAAAACAGACAGGAATAAATCTCAGGCTCATGTAAAAGCGAAAGCCAGAACGAATAAAGAAAAGATAAAAAAAGTACAACCTGTTAAGGAAAAACAAAAAAAGGAAAGGATCGATAAGGATAAACTGAAGGAAAAAAGTGTTATCACTGAAAAAGAAGAAAAAAAACCGCCCTTTCCTCAAAAAGATAAAAAGAAAAAAATAATTATCATTAAAAGAAAAATCAAAGCCCAGGACAAAAGACCGGAAGCGCCCAGGGTTGAAGAAAAAAAACAAGTAATAAAACCGAAAGAGATCAAACCGGTTATAAAGGTTAAAGAAGTTACAGAGAAAGAAGCGAAACGAGCCCCTTATAAGAGAGGCGTCACATTTCGCAAGGGATACTATGAAAAGAAAGAGTTCGAAAAAAGGATAGATCTGGTTAAAAAGAAACCGGAAGAGATCGCCCCCCGTATTCTTCCCAAAGAGATAAATATCACAGAGACCATAACTGTTGGCGAGATGGCCAAAAAAATGAACATCAAAGCTTCTGAGCTGATAAAAAAAATGATGGAATTGGGAGAGATCGTTACCATCAACAAGGTCATGGATGCTGATACAGCGACTCTGGTAGGCTCGGAATATGGGATTAATGTTAAAGTTATTTCTCTCTATGAAGAAACAAAAATCCAGCTTGAAGAAGATGACAAGAAAAAAGATCATATTCAGCGTTCACCGGTCGTTACGATCATGGGACACGTGGATCATGGCAAGACGTTACTGCTGGACGTGATAAGGAAATCCAATATTATCGCTCATGAAGCCGGTGGTATCACCCAGCATATAGGAGCGTACAAGGTCAAAATAGATTTTAAGGGAAGGCAGGAAGAGATCGTCTTTGTGGATACACCGGGACATGAGGCTTTTACAACCATGCGGGCCAGAGGAGCTCAGGTGACAGATATAGTGGTTCTGATCATTGCGGCTGATGACGGGATCATGCCTCAGACCATTGAATCGATCAATCATGCGAAAGAAGCCAAAGTGCCGATTATCGTAGCGATCAATAAAATTGACCTTAAAGGAGTTTCCACCCATATTGAAAGGATCAAGCAGGAATTGACAAAGTACCAGTTGTTGCCTGAAGAATGGGGTGGCGATGTCATGGTAGTAACGATTTCAGCGAAAGAACAGAAAAATATAGAAAAGCTGTTAGAGTCCATTCTGGTTCAGGCCGAGATCCTTGAACTAAAGGCTAATCCCAGGATCATGGCACGGGGAACGATACTGGAATCTAAAAAGGACCCTGCCAGAGGGGCCACAGCGACCGTCCTGATACAGAACGGGACATTAAAACTGGGTGATCCTTTTGTCGCCGGGATACATTCCGGAAAGGTCCGGGCTATGTATAATGATTGGACCCAACCTATCCGGGAAGCCCCTCCCTCCACTCCGGTATTGATCACCGGTCTGGATGGTATACCTTTGGCTGGAGACCCGTTTCAGGTTGTCGATACGGAAAAATATTCCCGCCTGATCAGTCAGAAACGAAAGGAATTGAAAAAAGAGGATGTTGTAAAATCAATACAAAAGATATCTCTGGATAATTTGTATGAACAGATCAAAAAAGGAAAGATCAAAGAATTAAAGATAGTACTTAAAGCTGACGTAGAAGGATCAGTTGAAGCCCTGCGTCATAGTTTAACAAAGTTATCTACTGATGAAGTACAGCTCAAGATCATTCATCACGGAGTGGGGGATATTGCTGAAACAGATGTTATGTTGACCTCGGCTTCCAATGCCATCATCATCGGATTTAATGTTAAATATAATAAAAAGGTTGAAGAGCTGGCTAAAAAAGAAAAGGTTTCCATAAGGCTTTACAAGATCATATACGATGCCATCGATGATATCAAAAAGGCTATGGAGGGTCTGCTTGAACCTCTCTTGAAGGAAGAAGGAAGGGGTTTTGCCGAAGTCATGCAGGTTTTTCCTGTTTCCCGTTATGGCGTCATTGCCGGCTGCAAGGTGACATCAGGTAAAATTATGCGTGGTGATAATGCCCGGATCATTAGAGATGACGAGATCATATACGAAGGCAGGATCGAATCATTGAAGCGATTTAAAGACGATGTGAAAGAAGTATCTGAAGGATTGGAATGCGGAATATACCTTGGCCCTGATTTTAAGAATATTAAAGAGAGTGATGTTATAGAAAGCTATATCGTTGTAAAATTACCCAGAACTTTATGATCATTGGTATATGTAAAATATTGTATCATTTTCCATACGCCGGATCTTTAAAGGAAAAGAGGCGAAGGCTGAATTCCATGAAGGGAATTTTAAGAAAGAAATTTAATATATCCATTTCGGAGATCGATTATCAAAACTACTGGCAGAAGACCATTCTCGGTATTGCAGTGGTCAATAATGATAAAAAGATATTAGACAGGATATTTTACAAGATCATTGAAGATATTGAAAAGTTGAAATATGGTTATATAAATGATTATAATGTTGAATTTTTGCATGGTGAGATCGCATGAAAAAACACCGAAAAGCCAAGATCCAGGAACTGGTCAGGCGGGAGATCATACAGATTGTTCAGAATGAGCTCAAGGATCCCCGTGTTCAGGGTTTGATCAATGTGAACAGGGTTGAATTGACCGCCGATCTGAAATCAGCTAAAGTTTACATCAGCATTTTTGGGATCGAAGAAGAAGAAGTCAAAAAGGCATTTAAAGCCTTGAAAAACGCCATCCATTTTATTGAACACAGACTCTTGAAAAATCTGAGCTTGAGATATGTTCCAGAACTGACCATTATACGTGATAGCAGTATTGAAAAAGGAGTAGAACTTGTAACTAAATTAGATAAAATAAAAGAAGAAAGGGAAGCCTATGTTAAAGAATAAAAATCTTTATAAAAAAGTATTCAATGAGTTGAAAAAGAACAATAATTTTCTGATCGCTTCTCATATCAACCCTGACGGCGATTCTATCTGCAGCTCGATGTTGATGGCTACCCTGTTAAGAGATTTTGATAAAAGGTATCATATCATTATTGAGGATCCTTTTCCAGAGAGATACAGGTTTATCCTGAGCCATTATTACAAGGTGGTGGTTCCAGAGTTGATCAATGTGCCTAAAGGAGTCGATCTTTTGACACAGTTACCTGAGGATTATTTCCCGGATGTTATTTTGATCATTGACAGCGGGGGAACAGATCGATTGGGAGATTATTCAAAATACTTTAAAAGGGCTAAAAAGATCATTAATATCGATCATCATGCCGGGCATCTGTCCTTTAAAGCCCTGAACCTTTTAGATCCCGATGCTTCTTCTTCAGGAGAAATACTGTATGATCTGATGGAAGCCAATCATTATAAATTCGGCAAAGATCTGGCTATTCTGATCTATACCGCTATTGTAACAGATACAAGATTCTTCACACAGGCGAATACAACTTCCAGAACTCATTATATTGTGAGCCGGCTTATTGAGAAAGGAGTTGTTCCGGAGAACATAGCTTATCAACTGGAACAGGTACCGCCTGATACATTAAAGGTATTTGGCAAGGTCCTGACCCGCTCTAAAACAGATTTTGATGGAGAACTGATATACAGTTATATAACAAAACCAGAATTAAAAGCCTGTCGAAGCCGGGATATTGATGGCCTGGTAGAGCTTTTACGCGGCACAACAGAAACAAAAGTGGCTTTGCTGTTCAAGGAACTGGATGGGAAGGTCAAGGTCAGCATGAGGGGGAAAAACCATTTTAATGTGTTTAAAATGGCTAGACAATTTGATGGAGGAGGTCATATTCAGGCTGCCGGTTGCACCGTTGACGGCAATCTGTCCAGGGTCATCAAGATCGTACTGGATAAATTTAAAATTATTTTAAAGCATGGATGAACATACTTCTGGTATAATTAATTTTTATAAACCCACAGGTTTGACCTGCGCGGAATTTGTTGATAGCGTCATAAAAAAAAACTTTCCTTTTAAGAAAATCGGATACTCCGGAACGCTGGATAAGTTTGCGGAAGGAGTCCTTCCTATCCTTGTTAATCAAGCGACCAAAATAGCTAAATTTCTGGAAGCGGAAGATAAAGAATATATTGCCAGGATAAAACTGGGTGTTGAAACAGATACCCTCGATATAACAGGACAGGTGGTAAGGGAAGATAAAGACTTCAGGATCGATATGGCCATTCTTCTGCCGGTGCTTCAAAAGTTCATAGGTGTGATCTTTCAGCTTCCCCCCGAATACTCTGCGATAAAAATAAAAGGCCAGAGGGCCAGCGATCTGGTGCGGTCAGGGGAAAAGGTGGAATTGAAGCCGCGTAAGATAAGGATATATAATATAGAACTTTTATCCCAGAAATTAGAAGAAAATATCATAGAATTAAAAGTATCATGTTCCAAGGGGACCTATATCAGAGCTCTGGCCAGAGATATGGCTAAAAAATTGGGAACAGGGGCCACCGTTATCAGCCTTATCAGAAGCAAGAGCGGTTTGTTTGAGAGGAAAAATTCGATTAAAAGAGAACAGATAAAAACCGGGAAACTGGATATAACAGACATTAAAATATTTACGATAAATGAAGTGCTGGCGCGTTATTCCCCTTTGATCATCAAGTCCCAGTACAGGCATTTCATTATTAATGGGAAACGATTGAACCGGTTCATGTTCGTTGATTATGGTGATGATCTTCGGGAAGGGATCTATCGTGTGATGGACCACGAGCAGAGTCTCCTGGCTATGGTAGAATATAAAAAGGAAAAGTTCTTCTATCTGCGGGTGTTTCATAAATGATAATGAAAGACAATTTAAGGTTCAAAGACCTTGTCAATAAAAAAGTGAACTTGAGTATTGGTACGTTTGATGCTTTTCACAGAGGACATATCAGGATCCTGGATATTCTTAAGGAATATTCTAAAAAGGATCATGTTATGTCCGCGGTTTTAACCTTCAAGAAAAAACCTCGATCCCTGTTGATAAAGAGTGATGAAGGGATATTGACACCTGTCGCAAAACGAAAAAGAATGTTCGAAAAACAGGGAGTGGATCTTTTGATCATGATACCCTTTAATAAGCGCTTAGCCCTGATGGGCCCTGATTATTTTATTGATCATCTTGCCCGTCTCTTTACTATCAACCGTATTATCATAGGAGAGGATTTCAGGTTCGGAAGGGGAAAAGCGGGTGATGCCGGCCTTTTAAGAAAAATGTCAGAGCGGTATGGTTTTAAGACAATGGTCATCAAGAACCTGTTATACAAAAACAAAAAGATAGGCAGTTCACGGATAAAAGAATATATTCACCAGGGCCGTTTGATGGAAGCCTCAAAACTTTTAGGACGGTATTATGATCTTGAAGGGAAAGTGATAAAAGGAGAGGGTTTGGGAAAAAAGATCGGGTACCCCACGATCAATATAAAACCATTATTTCCCGACCAGATCCGGGTATCCCCGGGAGTCTATGTTACCCTTACCGAAATCACCGGGGGTCGACCTTACTGGGGTTTGACCTATACAGGCAGGAAATATGTTGGAAAAAAGAGAAAAAACCCTGTTATAGAGACATATTTATTTAATTTCAGGGAAAACACAGGGATAAAAAAAGTTGATATTTTTTTCATAAAAAGGTTGAGAAAAGAATTTAAATTTAGTAATTTAAATGATTTGGTGAAGCAAATTGAAAACGATGTGATAAAAGGAATGGAGGTTAAACATGAGCTTGAAAAAGGAAGACAAACAATCTTTGATTAAGGAATTCGGAAAAAACACATCCGATACAGGGTCGACCGAGGTTCAGATCGCTCTTTTAACAAAGAGGATCAATGAGCTGACCGGCCATTTACAGGAGTTTAAGAAAGACCATAATTCAAGGGTCGGACTTTTAAAAATGGTCGGGAAGAGGCGAAGATTCCTTAATTATCTGATGAAAAAAGATATTAATCGTTACAGAAAGATTATTGAAAAACTGGGTATAAGAAAATAAGGTAAAGACACAGGCCATTATTACAAATTGCAGATTACAAATTGCAGATTAGGTCTTGTTCTTAATCTGTAATCTGCGATCTGTAATCTGTAATCCTTTGGCCTGTATCTGTTTTTTTGTACTGGTATCAGGAGGAAACAGAAATGAAAAAAGTAAGCATGAAAATTCGAGGAGAAGAACTTGTCCTCGAAACCGGGAGAGTAGCCAAACAGGCCAACGGATCTGTCCTGGCTTCTTACGGCGGGACGGTTATTATCACCGCTGTTACATCTTCTAAAGAACCCGTTGAAAATATCGATTATTTTCCGTTGATCGTGAATTATCAGGAAAGGATCTATGCGGCCGGAAAGATCCCGGGGGGATTTTTTAAACGGGAAGGTAGACCCACTGACAAAGAGACTTTGATCGCCCGTATCGTGGACAGACCGTTAAGGCCGCTGTTCCCAAAAGGATTTCGAAACGAAGTACAGATCATTCCCACGACCTTATCAGCTGATCAGGTTAATCCGCCAGATATCCTGGCTGTCATCGCCTCATCAACGGCTCTGACCATATCGGATATCCCTTTCAATAATCCTGTGGGGGCGGTAAGGATGGGAAAGGTAGAGGGTGAATTTATCATCAACCCCACATTTCAGGAGATGGAAAAGAGTGATATTGATTTGATCGTTGCCGGAACAAAAGACGGGATCACAATGGTCGAAGGCCATTCCAAAGAGGTTTCAGAAGACGATATGATCCAGGCCTGTCAACTGGCCCATGCCAAGATCAAAGAGATCGTCAAACTGCAGGAAGAGTTGGTCAAGGACGCCGGTGTTAAAAAGATGGAACCGGAATTATTTGTTGTACCTGATGATCTTCGCACCAATGTCTCAGCCCAGATCAAGGCAGAGATGGAGAAAATTCTTAAAACACCAAAAGAAAAGAAGGAACGAAAGGACCTGATCGAAGCTCTTTACAATAAAATCATAGAGAAGAAAGAAAATAACTTTGCAGATGTTGATGAAGATGATTTTCCGATTTATGTGAATGAAGTGTTCGATGATACGGAGAAAGAGATCGTCCGGAACATGATTCTGGAAAATAAAAAACGTATTGACGGAAGAGGCCTGAAGGATATCAGGGATATCAACTGTGAGGTAAACGTCCTGCCAAGAACACATGGCTCTTCGATATTTACCAGAGGGCAGACGCAGAGTATGGGTATTGTTACTCTGGGGTCTGTAAGGGATGAACAGAGATTTGATGATATCGAGGGGGAAGCCACAAAAAGTTTTATGCTTCATTATAATTTTCCTCCTTTCTCTGTGGGTGAAACAGGACGAGTTGGTTCGCCATCAAGGAGAGAGATCGGGCACGGGATGCTGGCAGAACGGTCATTGACTTCTATTATCCCCGATAACACTGAATTCCCTTATACCATCAGGGTCGTATCGGAAATACTTGAATCTAATGGTTCCTCGTCCATGGCTTCCGTTTGCAGCGCTTGTCTGGCGCTTCTGGATGCTGGCGTGCCTTTGAAGGATTCTGTAGCCGGGATTGCCATGGGACTGGTTTATGAAGATAAGAAATACGCTATCCTGACGGATATCCTGGGAGAAGAAGATCATCTGGGAGATATGGATTTTAAAGTGGCCGGTACGAAAAACGGCATTACGGCCTTTCAAATGGATATCAAGATCGATAGCATTAATTTTGATATCATGAAAGAGGCTTTAGCTCAGGCCAAAGAAGCCAGGATCTTTATTCTGGATAAAATGAACAAGGTTCTGGACAAACCACGTCAGAATCTATCAGAATATGCTCCCAAGATTAAAGTGGTCAGTATTAATCCGGAAAAGATAGCGGCTGTTATTGGCCCCGGAGGAAGAGTCATCAAGGATATCATTAAGAAAACAGATACAGATATTTTTATTGATGATGAACAGTTTACTGTCACAGTATCCGGTAAACAGCTGGATGCTGTAGACAAAGCCATCCAGATGGTAAAGGACATTTCCCAGGAACTGGAAATAGGCAAAGTGTATGAAGGCCGGGTTACCAAAATCATGGAATTTGGCGCTTTTGTCTCTCTTCCCGGGAATCGAGAAGGGCTGGTGCATATCTCAAAGATCTCAAAAGAGAGGGTCCATAAAGTACAGGATGTTCTTAAAGTCGGCGATCAGGTAAAGGTAAAGTTAACAGAAATAGATTCTCAGGGAAGATATAATTTAAACATGAGAGATGTGAAGAAATAGGACAATAGAAACACCGTTGAAATACCGCAGAAATACTAATTGGAACAGAGTAGAAATAGAATTGAAAGGAAAAGGGGGAAAGGGTTGAAGTATACCAACGCCCTGCAGGGAAAGAGTTTAATCTGCACACAGGACTGGAAAAAAGAAGAACTTGATCTGGTGTTGGATCTGGCTTTGGCCATGAAAGAAAATCGCTATGATCATCACCTGAAGGATTGTTTGAAAAACAGAACTTTTTTCATGTTCTTTTATAATCCGTCAGTAAGGACCCGCCAGTCGTTTGAAGCCGCTGCCACCGAACTGGGCGGACATGCCCAGTTCTTGGAGCCAAAATCCATGAGGCTAAAGACTGAAAAGACAGCAGGGGAAACGATCGAGGATGCGGCTAAAGTTATGTCCCGTTATGCTGTGGGCCTGGGCGTACGCATACTGGAAGATAAGATCCCTTATTACGGGGCGGGAGAGGCATTGATCAGAGAATATGAACAGTTTTCTTCTATCCCGGTATTTTCCATGGCTCATGATAAATATCATCCTTTTCAGGGTCTGGCCGATATTATGGGGCTGAAGGAACATTTACAGGAGTTGAAAGGGAAAAAAGTCCTGATGGTTTGGGGTCATGGAGGACTGGCCCGTTCCTGGTGTTCAGTCCAGGAGCATCTTCTTATCGCTTCCCGTTTTGGAATGTCTGTACGGCTGGCCTATCCCAGGGGGTATGACCTTGATTCTGACGTGATTGAAAAAACGAAAAAGAATTGTGAAAATAATTCTCAGGAATTTTCCATTACTCATGACATGGATGAAGCCTATAAGGACGTGCATGTGGTTTATTCCAGGAACTGGATGAGCCCGGAGGCTTATCAGGATGGAGAATTCCACAAGCCCTCTGAGATTGAAAAGGCCATGAAGCATAAAGAGTGGATCTGCGATGAAGAGAAGATGAAATTGACTTCCCATGCGCTTTTTATTCATCCTATGCCGGTCGACCGGGGCAATGAAGTGACCGATGGAGTGGCTTCGTCCTCCCGGTCTATCATTTATGATGTGGCAGAGAACAGGCTCCATGTTCAAAAAGCCGTTATGGCTCTCACCATGGGTAAATACTGAATAAAATATTTACGTTTATTATAGCCGAGCCTTCAGGCTCGGAATGTTATGAATTGATTCTTTAATCTCGGAATTATAAGGATCACCATGAAGAAAAAACGTATACAGATCTTTGCGTTCGGTGGAAATGAAGTGGCTCCCATGGGTTTGCATGACAAGCATGGCCATGCTGTGGCCGCCACCATACCCATGCAATGGCAGAGGACCAATAAGACCTCCAAAATAATCGCCGGGATCATTAAAAAGAATCCGGATGATCTGTATATTATCACGCATGGTAACGGCCCTCAGGTCGGTAATATCCTTCTGAGGGCGGAACATTCTCTTGACATCTTGCCTCCTTTACCGCTGGATGTCTGCGTGGCAGACAGTCAGGGCGCGATGGGATATATGATCGCTCAGCTTTTAGCCAGTGAACTGGCCATCTATAATATAAAAAAAGATGTGGCCTCGATCATAACCCAGGTTGTGATCCACAAAGATGACCCTGATTTCCGAAATCCGTCTAAATTTATCGGGCCTTCCTTTACACAGGATGAAGCCCTGGATCGCCGTGAGAACAAAGGCTGGTATGTGAAAATGTATCGAAAAGATGATACGGGTAAAGAGATCTGGAGAAGGGTCGTACCTTCGCCTGAACCGGTGAATATTATAGAGACCGATTTTATTATCTCGTCAATGGAAAAGGCCATTGTTGTGGCGGTCGGCGGTGGGGGTATACCGGTATTTGAGGTTGACCCTGACAGATCCGGTGTTTATCATTGTGATTACGGAATTAAATTCAAGCATAAAAAAAAGGTTAAACTGGTGTCCGGTATAGAATGTGTTGTGGATAAAGATCTGGCATCCGCTCTGTTGGGGAAATTGATCATAGAACATTACAAGAAAAAAAAGGAAAAGGTGGACGTATTCCTGAGTATTTTTACATCAGAGGATGGCGCTAAATTGAATTATCAGAAAAAGGACCAGAAGGATCTAAGACATATGACAGTAAAAGAAGCGGAAGAATACCATAAACAGGGTTATTTCCCGGCCGGAAGCATGGGCCCGAAAATAAAGGCCATTATCAATTTTTTAAAGGCAGGCGGGAAAAGAGCTTATATTTCCCTGACAGATAAATATCAGGAAACATTGGAGGGAAAGGCTGGCACCACTGTTAGTCTGTAGGCGCCCTTAGAAATTGTCCAAAGGACAATTTCAAGGATTTTGTCCCGGAAA
>JAFGFC010000148.1 GCA_016931325.1 Spirochaetota bacterium
ATATGATAACCTATATTAAAGGTGTAAGGACAGTGGTCACGGTTACCAAGAAAGTGGCTGACACCTCCCATCTTCAGGATTGGGAGGATCTTTTAAGGACCAAAGAACAGGCTCTGGCAGAAAAAGAAAAAGAACTGGTAACAAAAGAGACTGTCCTGACTGAAAAGGAATCTTTGATCAACGAAGCTCAGGAAAATCTAAAGAAATGAAAAAGTTATATTTAACTTTATTCATCATCCTCGTTCTTGTCAGCTTTTTAACCGCTTCCCTGGTTGAGATGGAAAACAAGTTCATCAAGCTGATCGGGGATCCGGAAACCGGTCGTTTTATCCTTAAAACAACCGATGGGGATCCTAAACTGGATACAGACCAGAATGCTCTTCTCCTTTATGAGGATTATCCTCCGACATCTTTTACCACCGTTCAGATAGATGGAAGGGAATATAAATTCGGGGATGAAGTGGGTACTTTTATCACAAGAATGCTGAAACGGGATGACAAGATGATCTGTGTTTGGAGCCTCAAGAACATTGAGGTCTCCCAGAATCTCAGGTTCGTCAAAGGCCCGACAACCGACAATCCCGATACCATAGAAGTTTCTTACACGGTCTGGAATAAAGATACACGTGAACATACGATAGGAATACGTATCATGCTGGACACTTATCTGGGCAAAGAAGATGGAGCTCCGTTCAGGATACCCGCCCTGGGTTCGATCACTGAAGAGAAGGAACTGAGCGGAAGCCAGCTGCCTGAATACTGGTATTCTTATGATGACCTTTCAGAACCTACGGTAAGAGCCCAGGGGACTTTACGGATAGAGGGCAGCCCTCTGCCTGAAAAGATCATCTATGCCAGCTGGGAGCGGTTCAATAAATATTTATGGGATTTTCCTATAAAAGAAGGACGAAGTTTCAGACGTTCTATCATTGGCCCTCCAGACAGCGCTGTGGCTATTTTCTGGGAACCAAAGAAATATAATCCCAATGATACATATTCGTTAAAAACATATTATGGCCTGTATGGAGCCACCCTGTATAAAGGCCGGGTCTTTAATGTTTCCCTGGGTGGACCCGTGACAACAGAGGGCGATCCGGTTCTGATAACGGCCGATGTCCAGAATATCACCACTGATACAGCCAAGGATGTAAATGCCGAGATCATCCTGCCGGAAGGCCTTGTCCTTGAGCAGGGAGAAAAAGGAACAAAAAGCATGGCTTCACTCAAATCAAGGGAGATCAAAAAAACGCAGTGGAATATAACCCCCGATGGGACAACCACAGGGATTGTTGTCTACAAGGTAAAAGTGACAGGTACAGTAAAAGGAAAGCTGGAAACAGAGATAGTGGAAAGGAAACTGAATATTAAAGGGGAAAAGAAAGTGACCGTTACCGCAACAAAGACCTACTCCCTGTATGATTTTTCAGAGCTGAATAAACTGATCAAAGAAATGAACGGTCTTTTAAACAAGAATAATGATAAAGTAGACGAACTGAATACTTTAATACAGAAAAAAGGGCCTTATTCCAAAGATCAGGCCAAGCAGGACCGTTCCGGGATACAGAACCGTGTTGAATCGTCAAAGGACGTTGAAACCCGTCTGCCCGATGCGACGAAATCTGTGATCAAAGAAATTAAAAAGTGAAACCGGATTCTTTTACAAGCTGCACAGGCGTTGACGCCATCCTTCTTAACAATTTGTCCAACCTGAGATATTTTACTAATTTTACGGGTTCAAGCGGTTTTGCCGTTATCTCGAAAAAGCAAAGCTATTTTTTAACAGATAACCGCTATAGATGTCAGGCTAAAAAAGAGATCGATCCTGCGTTCAAAATTATTATCTATGACCAGAAATCTCTTCAGCCGGTCTTGACGATCTTGAAAAAGGTCAAACCAGGAACACTCGGCATCGAAGCGGAATCACTTCCGTTCAGCATTGTTAAAAAAATCAAAAGCCAGATGAAAGGTCTGAAACTGGGCGATGTTTCCGAAAAGGTTCTGATGCTCAGATCAGTAAAAACAAATGAGGAATTAAAAAAGATAAAAAAAGCCCTTCATATCGCGGAACAGTCATTCAAAAAAATACAGGGCATTATAAAACCGGGGCTTTCAGAAAAAGATATAGCTCTGGAACTCGATTATGAAATGAGAAAAAATGGATGTGAAAAAATCGCCTTTTCCACCATCGTAGCCAGCGGAGTTAATTCTGCCCTGCCACATGCTCATGCCACGAATCAGAAGATAAAAAATAACAGTATACTTTTGCTGGATTTTGGCTGTACGATAGACGGATACAGCAGCGATATAACAAGGGTTATCTTTATCGGGAAAAGCAAACCGGTCTTTAAAAAAATGTTCTATACGGTCAAAGAAGCCTATCATCAATCCATCAACTTTCTCAGTTCGAACAGGGAAGCCAGTATCCTTACCCATCAAGTAGACCGCTTTATCAGAAAAAGCGGATTTAAGGACGGTCTCATCCACTCTCTGGGGCATGGAGTCGGCCTGGATATTCACGAACTGCCTGTTTTAAGCAAATTTAAAAAATCAACTTTAAGGTCTGGACATGTTTTTACCATTGAACCGGGCATCTATATCCCTCATCTGGGTGGGATACGATTGGAGAACATGATACACCTTACGGAAAAAGGCCCGGAAGTGTTAAATAAATTGCCAATGGAATTTTCGATATAGAACAATTACAGATTTTATCTTTATTATAAAGGTCATTCTTTGAAAATTGATTGGTAGTCTGTCGTTTTGCGATCATTGTTTAATAATATAAATAAACGTAAAACAATGAACGATTAACTATCCTATATTTTCACTTACCAATGATCTTTTTTAAAGATCTGCAATCTGTAATTTGCAATATAAAAATAATGTTCTATTTATCTGTTCGTCTTTTGTATTAATTTCAAAGATCTGTATATCTCTCTTTTTTCAAAATCCTGTTGTTCTTTTGACAGGATAGTCTGTGGGCAATCATCCAGATCAACAGGACAGATCATCCTTTCTTTATCCTTTCCGGAGATATAAAACTCTTGATAATTATTATGGATCCACACAGGGACAACCTCAAAAGAATCCAGGGACAAGCGGTTCTGCTGCTTTTTTATTCTCAATGTAAGAATAACACTCCGGCGTGGTCTTCCCTCAACCCGCCATGATTTTAAACTTTCGTAATCTCTGCCCATATTCGCTACAAAATTGCCCAGGCTGTAGGCCACAACATTTTTTAATCCCTTTGCTGAATTTTCATATTCTACGGGTAACAGGATATGAGGATGATGGCCCATGATGAAATCCGCTCCTGCCGAAAAAAGGGACCTGGCCACCTGGCGTAATTCCGTATAGTTAGTACTGTATTCTTTACCCCAGTGCATGGATACGATCAAAAAATCAAGACCTTTTTTGATCTTTTTAATGTGTTCATAGGATTCTTCTCTTTCAAAAAGCGAAAGATTTGTTTTCACACCCGTCGCGCCGAACCAGTTAATAAGCCGGGTGAATCCAATAAACCCGACCTTAATGCCTTTGTTAGTGACAATCAACGGGAGAGGGACTCGGTCATACGTCAGTCCTGTTACTCGAAAGGATTGATCATATAAATTCTTTATGGTCTGTTGAAAGCCGCCAAAACGACAATCAAAAATATGATTATTGGCAATATTCAACACATCAAAACCCACTATTTTTAACACTGTTAAAAAATCTTTAGGCGTATTAAAAGCCCTGTAATGATCATGCCTGAGACGTTGAGAGGCCACAGGTGATTCCAGATTGGCGACGGCAATGTCAGAATGCTTGATATAATTAGAAACATAGCTGAATATTTTCAGGTATTTTTTAGTTCTATCTGTCCTCCGGCCTGACCGGACAGATTTGACGGCCTTGTGAGGGATAATGTCACCAACAAAACTAATGGTTAAATAAACAGGAGGAGTGGCTTTTTTCAGATATAAATATAAAAAAAGAGAGAGAATGATAATAAGGGATAACAGAAAAAAAATAAGTTTTTTCATCAGAATGATACTTTTGACGATTTACCTGTCCAGCAATAAAGGCAAAGGTTTTCTCTGGTAAGACCTATGGCCTTTACCATATCATCAACTCTTTGATACCTTAGTGTTGTCACCTCCAGGTCCTTCTCGATCCACTTGACCATCTTTTTATATTTATCAGAATCAGGGTCAATGTAATCACCTACGTTTTCAATATCTTTTTTCTCAATATCCTTTATGGCTCGTCGAGCCGCGAGTTCATGAGTCGTTCTTGTTGAAAGGTTAAACCGGCAGGGAAACATCAGGGGAGGGCAGGCAATTCTGACATGTACTTCTCTGGCCCCATTTTCCCAGAGTTTTTTAATAGTAAAATTTTTCAGCTGCGTTCCTCTGACAATGGAGTCATCACAAACAACGATCCTTTTCCCCTCGATGATATCCTTAATGGGCACCAGCTTCATTTTGGCTACCAGGTCCCGTATATCCTGTGCCGGTGGTGTGTAACTCCGCCCGTAACCAGGCGTGTATTTCACCAGGGGCCGTCTGTATGGCCTTTTGGATTCCATAGCATACCCCAAGGCGTGGGCTATTCCGGAATCAGGAACTCCGCATACCACATCCACTTCTATATCCCTGTCTTTTTTGGCCAGGCATTGACCACACCTTTCCCGTACCGTCTCCACATTGATCCCTTCGTAACTCGAAGAGGGAAATCCTGTGTAGATCCATAAAAAAGAACAGATCTGATTCTTATGATGACCCTTTTTTTTCTGAACCATCCCTTTCTCATTTAAAAGGACGATTTCACCCGGAGCCATGTATTTAACGGTCGCAAAACCATTATTCGTAAAAGCGCTGGTTTCGCTTGTTACAGCCCAGGCATCTTCCCTCTGTCCCACAGCTATGGGAGTATAACCTAATCGATCCCTTATGGCCCACACTCCCTCATGATTCAAAATTAAAAAAGAACATGATCCGTCTATCTTTTTGAACATCTTCTGAATCCCGTCCAGAAGATCGTTTCCCTGTGTGATCAGTTTGGCGACAAGTTCTGTGATATTAACCGTATCGCGGCTGACCTCACTGAAAGATATGCCTTTCTTTAAAAGTTCTTTCGCCAGATGATTGGCATTCTCCAAACGTCCTGTTGAGACGATACAGAAAGGACCGAATTTTGAATTGATAAAGATAGGTTGTTCTTCTTTGGCGCTGATAACTCCAATTCCCTTATTCCCTTTCATCATTTTATGATCATCAAAAAATTTTGATTTAAACTGTGTCTGGCTTATGTTATGGATGGTTCTGGAGAACGTTTCTCCTAAAACGGCCAGGCCGCCATACTCTGTTCCCAGATGAGAATGATAATCTGTTCCATAGAAAAGAGTTTGAGAACAATCACTTTGTGAAACCACGCCAAAGAAACCGCTCATATGACACTCCCAAAAGAAGATAACTGAATATAAAGTGTTTAAAAACAAATGGCAACAATTTTATAAGTACGACGACTCCCTAGGAATTGTCCTCTGGACAATTCCAGGGACTGAAGCCGGGAAATTTTTCGAAGAAAAATTTCACGGGGCAGGATGATCGTCGGGTCGGATCCTCAAGGACGAATAGGATCCGACCATAGTGCTGTTGGTCAAATCCTGAACCTCCTGTTGGATTTGACCCGATGCACCTCCTGCGCATCGAACTTCGAACTGTCGTGGTAATTAAACCTATCTGTTCCCTTTTCATTTTTCTTGTGTTCATGTAAATTATACTTGCTTTGATATTGACAAACAGTACATTATATCCATGAAATATACCCAGGCCGAGATGGGAAGGATCTTTGTTTTAAGGCTGGAGCACGGGGATAGATTACCTGATGTGATAGAAATATTTGCTACAGATAATAAAATCCTTCGGGGAATGTGTATCCTTGTCGGCGGAATTGACGATGGAAGCAGGATCGTCAGCGGTCCTGAAAATGGCAAAGAGATTCCACCCCGTCCTGTATTAAAGGATATTTTAGGTGTTCATGAGGTGCTGGGGGTGGGGACGATATTTCCGGATGCGAAAGGTCATCCGCGATTACATATGCACGCCTCTCTGGGTCGAAAAGAAAAATCAAGAACAGGATGTATCAGGCCAGGTGTCAACATCTGGCAGATCGGTGAAGTCGTTATTCTGGAAATAAGGAACGAACGTTTATTCCGGAAAAAGAACAAGACTCTTGGTTTTGAACTTTTGGAAATAGAAGAGTAAAACCTTTCCATGGATTTTCCAAAGATCATATCCTTTACTCTTACCTATCATTGTAATTTAAGATGCAAAATGTGCGGTCAGTGGGGTCAAAAATGGCTTTTTAAAAGTTCTCCTCTAAAAAAAGACCTTCCTCTTGAGATATGGAAAAAAGCAGTTAATGAGATCTCTCATCATCCCGGCTCGATCATAACAATCAGGGGTGGTGAACCCTTTCTTTATAAAGACATTATCCCGCTTTTATCTTTTATTAAAAAAAAGAGAATATTTATTTCTCTGGATACAAACGGTACCCTGTTAAAAAAATACGCGAGGGAAATCGTAAAACTGAGGCCTGATAATATAAATCTATCCATCGATGGTACAGAAAAAATCCATGACAGGGTCCGGGGAATGAAGGGATGTTATAGAATGATCAAACAGGGTGTGAACGAGATAAAAAAGCGGGAGGAACAAGGGGAGAAGGGTTCTATCATCAATACAATATGCTTTGTCATCAGCCCCCATTCCTACAAGTCCCTGCCCCAAATGCCGGACGTGGCCAGGGAATTAAAAATAACTTCTATAGCGATCATCCCTTTTTATCACTTTGATAAAAGCACAGGTCAGAGGTATGAAAAGATCATGACGAAATGGGGTTTTAAGCCTGAATCCTGGAAAGGCTTCCATAGAGAAACGTCAGGTGTGGACCCTGATGAATTTATTACACTTTATAAAGCCTTCAAAAAAAATCTCAAGAACATAAGGTTGATCCCTTTTATGAATTTTTCAGAGAAAGAGTACAGGAGTTGGTTTAGAGATTCCCGTAAACCTGTTGGAAGCAAGAGATGCATGAATCCCGATCGCCTTATAGATATTCAGCCTAACGGTGATGCGAATTTCTGTGTTGATTTTCCTGATTATATACTGGGAAATATCAAAAATAATTCTATCAAAGAACTTTTCAATAATGAAAAAGCAAAAGCCTTTCGCCGGTATTTAACAAAGAAAAGCCTTCCTGTTTGTTCAAGGTGTGGAGCCAAATACATGTCACAATAAGAGAGTCACTTCCTGGACATGCTTCTAAAATTAACAAAGGTGAGCCCACCGGCCTTTATTGTTATTTTTTTGGGGTAATCAGAAACCAGAACATTACCGGTATTATATCGAAAAGAAAGTTCATACTCTCCAGGTTCAAGAAAAATCCTTGTTATCTGGAAATTAGCAGGAAGCAGGCTCCAGCATCTCAGATCAGGCTTGACGGTCTCGGCCACCGCTTTCCCTGTGCCGGCTCCGATGAGTATACGGCTCAGCTTGGAAGCGAAAAATCCTCCCCCGGCTGCCTTTTCCGCTTTGTCGCTCAATTTATCTGCCGCGATAGCGGCCAGGACCACTTTCGTGGCAATAGAGGCCACATTCCTGGTAACAAGAGTTTGATAATGATCATTAAAATTCCTCAGGGCGGTTTCTTCATAGTTGTTCATAATATATGTTTTTCCGGTTGATTGATTATTTAAAAGAACCTCTATTGCACCGGCCGCTTCTTTATCCCTTTCCACGTAGATTGGTATGGGATTTTCCGCTGTTGTCATCATGGCCATGACAGAAGCCGTAGACACGACTCCCCCTTTGGCCACGATAGCCACTTCGATGGCAGCGCGAAGAGCCACAATAAAGAATTGATCATTGAAAAGACGGCCCCGGGATTGTTTCAGCGGGGCTTTGCCGGCCTCATGAATGATCACCAGCTCCCCCATATTATCACTGTAATCTGCTGGTTTTAGATCTTTGGTAAAGGCCAGAACCCTTTTCTTGCCCGCCAGATATTTATTCATGTCGCCTGTATCTTTTTCTTTAACAGCCAGAATATAACGGGATGGCATGATATACGGATTTCTGGGATCGATCTTGTTAATATTCTTGTATTCCACACGGGCGTCATTTAAATTACCTAAATTCTCAGAAATAACCGCATCCAGAAAACGTGCGGCGGCGTTCTGTTTGTATTTGTCATCTTCATATTTCATGATCTTCAGATCATAAGCCATTTTCCTGAAAGATCTTTTTGCGGCCTCATAATCCTTCATCATGATATAATTCAGGGCCATATAGAATTTAATAAGAATACGTTCGTAGTTCTCCCCTGTAAAATTAGCCGCTCTGTCGCTGGTCACAAAGGCAAGGACCTGTTTGGAAGCACTGGTTTTGATCTGGTCAGCGAACTGATCTGCTTCTTCAAAAGCCGCATTGCTGCGTTTGTAGTCGCCCATAGTATGCAGAATAATACCCGCTTCCATTAAATAAAGCAGCTTGTCCTTGGTACCGGCCTCTTCGACCAGTTCACGCACTTCATCCACTGCGGAATTGTATTCACCCCGATAAAAAAGAAGGTGAGTTTTTTGCAAAAGCTCCATCTTATCAGTGGCACATGACAAAAAGAGTAAAAGGACAAGTATTGAAATACTTTTTCTAAAAGGCATGGATTAAATTACCAGGATGTTCCCCCGCCTGAAACAGCCTGCTTTCTGTAAACCTTTTTATCGCTCCAGGCCACAACCTGAGTGAGCACATTGATCAATTCGACATTAATCACCTGCTCAACGATCCTGTCGCCGCTGGAACGGTACATATCTTCTGTAATATCGATCTTGATAAAATAATTCGGGCTCTTCATCTTACCCACCGACAGGGGTTTTTCAGCCAAGCCTGACATGGAAAACTCGATCTCTGCCAGTGACTGGTTACGGGTCTCCGTACGAATGGTAAAGACATCATTCTTTCGCAGCTCCGCCACCAGATTGTTATCAAATACTTTTACAGCGATCTGTTCAGAAGTCTCATTTTTTGTCGGCAAAAGGGCGACAAATACACCTTCTTTTTCAGGATGTTTTTTAAAATACGCCCCGATCGACTGGCCCAGTCTCACGGCTGCTTTTTCCAGTTCCCATCGTGTCAGCTCTCCCGTGTCTGCCACGATATCTTTGTTCGCATCCAGTCGTTTGGGAGATGAGGCGCAGCTTGAAAGGGCGAACAGCGCCACAACGACGGTTAATAGTATCAAAATAGAATGTTTCATAATTCTTTCCTCTTTATAAAAGATTTACATCAAAAATAACTGATTCATATTTAAAAATCAAATACTTTTTACTCTTTGATTTCGTAGCCGAACCGGTCTATCACTTCGATCTCATCCTCATCATTAAAGATCTTCATGACCATTTCTACTTTCAATCCCTGTATTTCAACGATCATATAACCATAGGCTTTTCTGTGAGCTATGTTGATAATATCTTTTTCACTGTATTCTTTGGAAGACCAGTCCCTTAAAGGAGCCCCGGCTGTTCCTGCTGTTAACTGATGAAAATAAACGTTATCTGTAAATTCGATCCTGGCATGATCGTACCAGTGGTCGTGGCCGCAAAAAAAGACTTTTGATCCGGATCCTATCAAACTTTGGATAAAAATATCTCTGGCTTTTTTATGAACAGCCAGACAATCCCGGTGCCCTCCTTTAAGAGAATAGGCCGGCTCATGGGTAAAGGCAAAGACATGAGGCCGTTCATTGTCTTTTAATTGCTTATCCAGCCACCTCTGATTCACCCGGTGATCGTTCAGATACGTATCAAGACCCAGGAAAAAAGCATTTTTATAATGAAAAGAAAAAGTAATCCCTTTCTCTTTTTCTGGACCATTATCAGGCAATCCATATTTTCCTTTAAAGATTTCATTCCAGAGATTGACAGAATCACCGCCTTCTTGCACAAGGTCATGATTTCCCCTTACAGGATAGACCATGATCTTATGGGCCAAAAGCGGTTCCATCAAAGAATCTCTCC
>JAFGFC010000149.1 GCA_016931325.1 Spirochaetota bacterium
GGCTGTAGCGGATGATAAGAATATGCTTTTTTTCAATCCTGCCGGCTTTGCTGACTATGGCTTAAAGGAGACTTCTGTCCTGGAGGCGATCTATGATCCCACCCTCTGGAAACCACGGTATACGAATATCGGTGATCTGACCATTGCTTCCGTTACTTTTGGCATTAATACACAGATGATCGAGAAATATGGTTTTGATAATATCCTTTATCAGATAGGTCTAAAATCCAGCCCCGATACAAGCAAACCGCTCTATCAGATCATTGATAACGAACTCTACAATAAATTTGAAAACGGAACACTGACAGCTGAAGAGGCGAAATACTTCCAGCAGATGTATTATAATGTTCTGCATCCAAAGATCAATACTGAGATAATGAGCTATGCCAGACATTATTTTGGTTTTGGTCTTTTTACTTCATCCGATCTGGTCTTAAAATTAGAGCCCTCTGCGATCGTGCCGGTAAAACCTGTAGCCCAATTTTACAATGACTTTGTCTATGCCGCCGGTATCGGGATGCATATTCCCGGTTATAAAAAATGGAGCGCCGGATTGACCATGAAATATTTCCAGAGGCTTAAAATCGAGGCCAATAATTTTAACGATGCCGTAACTCTTTTCGAGTTCTTTTCAGGAGATTATCTGGATTTTGACGACATTTCTGATAAATTTGAAAAAAAATCCTTTTTGGATTTTTTATTAACCGGTGTTGATTATACGGATGCGGTGATCGACCAGATGAAGATAGGGACAGGGTTGGGTTTTGACCTGGGCCTTATGTACAGGTACAGTTATGCCTGGCGGTTTGGTCTGCAATTGAGCGACGTTTACACCAGGATCAGGTGGTGGGACGGCTCAGAAAGCTCGGCTATCCCCATTAATGCCAGATTAGGAGCGGCCTATAAACCGGCTGTTTCTTTTCTGGGGCTGTTTGAAGACCCTATCCTGGCTGTTGATATTGAAGATGTTTTTCACCAGCAGGATAAGAATTTCTTTTTAAAATGGCATTTTGGTTCGGAATTCAAGCTCTTGTTCAAGATCCTCACGATCCGGCTGGGGATCAATGAAGGGTATCCTTCTGCCGGTCTGGGCATTGATATCAATTTTTATTTCTTAAGCAAACTTCCTATTATCGGTTGGCTGAGACCTGATAGCATATACTTTCCAAAATTTGATCCCAACGACAAAGAATTTTTGCCGAAGAATCCTGTCTGCTGTTGTTTGTCAGGACTTTTAGCGCCTTTATTTTATGCCCATATAAGGATTGATCTCAGTTATACGGGTTATGAGCTGGGGCAAAGGCCGGGGGATCTGCAGGATTATCAGTTTATCCTGAAAACATCTCTTTCTTATTCTTACTAAAAGGTTTATTTTAATCCCTTCGATTTTCATTTGACTTTTAATTAATTTTAATTAAATTCCACACGAAATGAATAATGAATTTATCCTGGAAATAGGCACAGAAGAACTTCCTGCCCGTTTTTTAATTCAACTTAATGATCAAATAGAAAAAATAATAAGTGATCATCTGGAACAGAATCGCACAACTTATACCGGTCTGGAAGTTTATTTGACATCCTGCCGTATCCTCGTATTTATAAAGAATCTGGCCGGTCAACAAAATGATGTTTCGGAAGAGATCCAGGGCCCGCCGCATCATGTTTTTTATAATGAAAAAGGTGAAATAACCGATTCCGGAAAAAAATACCTGCGATCAAAAGATTTAACCTTCAGGGATATAACGATAAAAGAAACAACCAGGGGTAAATATATCTTTACTGTAAAAACGACAAAGGGCCGGGCCACAAATGAGATCATCCCGGTCATGGTCAATCAGTTCCTTCGGTCCCTTCCTCTTCCCAAATCAATGAGATGGGATAATTCAGATATGCAATTCCTGCGCCCTATCAGGTGGCTTGTCTGCCTTTACCAGGGTAAGGTAGTAAAATTCAATATAGGTAATATAACCGCTTCTTCTGCTTCCTATGGACATAAATTCCTGTTCCCCGGGAAAATCAAAGTAACGACCATTAATAAATTAAAAAATGATCTAAAAAAATCTTATGTCATGGTTGATCCTGCTGAAAGGAAAAAATTCATTGTCACGGCCATCAAAAAATCAATCTCTCAAGACCTTACTGTTGATCAGGACCAAGGCCTTTTAGATGAAGTTTCTTTTATGGTCGAATATCCTTTTGTCCAGCTCTGCGAGTTTGAGAAAAAATATCTATCCATTCCATCCGATTTCCTCAGCACATCAATCAAACATCATCAGCATGCCTTTCCTGTATTTAAAAAGAATAAATTAACACATTATTTTGTAGTGATCGTGAATAATAAACCTAATCCAACCATAAAGAACGGCAATGAACGTGTTCTGAGGGCCCGCTTGAACGATGCCAAATTCTTTTTTGAGCAGGATAGAAAAATATCACTTGAAAAATATAATACCAGATTAAAAGAGATCTTATTTCTAAACGATACCGGGACCATGCTGGATAAGGTCTATCGTATCAGGCATATCAGCATTCAAATAGGCGAAATGATGAATCTGTCAACAGAAGAGAAAAAAAATGTTGAAAGATGCGCCTGGCTGTGCAAGGCTGATCTTCTAACTAATATTGTCTATGAATTTCCGGAACTGCAGGGAAGTGCCGGCAGGATATATGCTGAATTGGATAAAGAGAAAAAAGGAGTATCTTTAGGGATCGAAGAACATTACAGGCCGAGAAATGTTGATGATGTCCTGCCGAAAACGTCAGAAGGGATTATCGTGGCCCTGGCAGACAGGATCGATTCTATTGTGGGATGCTTTATTAAAGACCTCAAACCCACAGGGTCACAGGACCCCTATCAGGTCAGGCGTTCCACGCTGGCCGTGGTCAATATCATACTGCATTATAAACTTAATCTCAGAATAGATAAAATAATCGAAAAGACCCTTGATCAGTATATTGACCAGAAATTGTTTGAACATAGCCAGAATAGTGTTAAAAAAC
>JAFGFC010000150.1 GCA_016931325.1 Spirochaetota bacterium
AATCTTCACCAGTTCCTTGGACCGTCCCGTTTTTTCAGCGAAGTAGCGGAGAGGGTTACCACACCCGGAATTGCCACAGGGCTGGCATGGACAGCGGTCGGCGGTACCATCCTTTTTATTGAAGCCACAAAAATGAAAGGGAAACCCGGTCTGAAACTGACAGGTCAGCTGGGTGATATCATGAAAGAATCGGCCAATATCGCCTTAAGCTATCTTCATTCTAACAGCAACAGATATAAAATTGAACCCGCTATTTTTGATGAAAATATGTTTCATATCCATGTACCCGAGGGCGCGACTCCCAAAGATGGCCCTTCTGCCGGGATCACTCTGGTTACGGCCCTGTATTCTCTTTTAGTTGATAAAAAAGTAAAAAATGATTTTGCCATGACAGGTGAAATTACATTACGGGGCAAGGTATTACCTGTAGGCGGGATCAAGGAAAAAGTATTGGCCGCTAAAGAAGCCGGTATCAGTCATATTATCCTTTCAACGCATAATAAAAAGGATCTGGAAGATATTCCCCTGAATGTGAAGGATAAAATGAAATTTCATTTTGTGGATAGCATTGATCAGGTATTGGATATGACCATATAGTATCCGTCTGCCTTTTTTAAATCCGGGAGGATGATCCATATCTCTTTAAATTTTTACATTCATGTTCCTCATTATTAAAAATCATGTTAAAAAAAATTTAAAAATATTTTTAGATTTTATTGAAATTAAAATTTAAGAATATATATTGAAAGTACTTCAAAAGGACAATAATTGATAAGATAAAAAAATCTAAAGGGAGAAGAATGATGATCGATACAAAAGGGAGAAAAAAAGAAGGTAAGGGGATCATGAAATTAAAATTAACTCCTACGGCTGTCAGGGTCTTGGAAGCCAGGTACCTGCAGAAAAAAGGCAGCAAGATAATAGAAAAGCCTGAGAAATTATTTGAAAGAGTCGCTTCTAATATCGCCCAGGCTGAAAAGTTATATAATGATGATCCCGAGATCGCGTTTCATGTTTTTTATGACCTTATGACCTCTTTAGATTTTTTACCTAATTCTCCCACGATGATGAATGCGGGATTGCCACTGCAGCAGTTATCCGCCTGTTTTGTCCTTCCTGTTGGAGATTCCATGGAATCGATCTTTACGACCTTGAAACATACCGCTTTGATCCACAAGTCTGGCGGCGGTACAGGTTTTTCTTTTTCCAGGATCAGGCCCAGAAACGATTTTGTTCATGTCACAGGGGGTATTGCCTCCGGTCCCATCTCTTTCATCAAGGTATTTGACTCGGCCACAGAGGTGATCAAGCAGGGAGGGAAAAGGCGTGGGGCCAATATGGGGATTTTGAATATCGATCATCCTGATATTATGGATTTTTTAACAGCCAAGGATAAAGAAGGAGAGATCGCCAATTTTAATCTTTCCGTGGCAGCCACGGACAGATTTATGGATGCCCTCCATAAAAATAAGGATTATACCCTTATCAATCCCAGGAATAACCGGGCTGTAAAAAAGTTAAAGGCTAAAGAGGTATTTGAAAGGATAGCCAACCAGGCCTGGAAGAACGGGGAGCCGGGTATCATATTTATAGACAGGATCAATGCTAAAAATCCGACACCTCATGTCGGATTGATAGAAAGCACGAATCCGTGCTTTCATAAGGATACTCTTATTTCCACAGAAAATGGTCTGGAAAAAATTGAGGATATTTATAACAGAACAGGAAAAATTGTTATTCCTGTTGATAAAAGAGTAAAGGGTGAAAAAATCAAAAGGAATGGCAGAGAATATTATAAAAACGGTTTGGATTATAGAAAAGCCAGAGTTATTAAAACGGGTTCGAAACAGACAATCAATTTGATATTCAATAATGGACAATCCTTGAAAGTGACCCCGGAACACAGGATATTGACTGAAACAGGCTTTAAAGAGGCCAGGCATTTATTAAAAGATGATAAGATACTGATTCAGTCCGGTAAAGGCAGATTTGCTGACAATGATAATCTGGGAAGGGATATGGGATTTGTGCTGGGGTGGTTAACAGGTGATGGCTGGTTGACTTCAGATCAAAAGGTGGTAGGGATGGTGAGCGGGCCTTTTGAATTCTATATCCTTCAAAAAATTACTGCTATTCTAGGAAAGGGTATTGTCAATAAGCGAAAAAATGGGATCTTTCAATTATTGTATAAAAGGAAAGAGATTGTCGAAAAGATAAAAATGTCAGGGATATTAAGTGTAAAGGCTCATTTGAAGAGGGTCCCCTGTTCGATATTTACAGCTACGGAAGAAACCGTGGCTGGATTTATAGACGGATTGTTCAGTTCGGATGGAACTGTAAATTATATAGATGAATCGCACAGGGATATCCGCTTATCTTCTTCTTCATACGAGTTGATTCAAGATACACAATTGCTTTTATTAAATTGTGGAATTTTCAGCAGAATTTATGACCGTACTAAAAAGAATCAAATGCAATTTCCATATATCACCATAGAAGGTGAATCCAGGGAATATACAAGTAAACCTTATTATGAATTGATTGTTACTGGCAATAATCTGGTTAGCTTTAATAAATTCATTGGTAATTTAACCAATCAAGATAAAAATCAGAAACTGAAGGCAATAGCCAGACCATCAAGAAAGACAGAAAAATTTATGGTTAAATTAGAACGTATTGAAGAAGGTGAAGAGGTAGATGTCTATGATGTTCAAGAAAAAGACACACATTCATTGATCGCCCAGGGGATCGTATGCCATAATTGCGGGGAGCAGCCTCTTCTTCCCTATGAATCATGTAATCTGGGGTCTATTAACCTGGCTAACATGGTCAAAGAAGGGAATATAAACTGGAACAGGCTGGAAAAGGTGGTTAAACATTCCGTATGGTTTCTGGATAATGTGATTGATATGAATAAATATCCTATCCCCGAGATTGCTGAAATGACCCTGGTCAACAGAAAGATAGGGCTGGGTGTTATGGGTTGGGCTGATATGCTGATCAAATTGAAAATGCGATATGACAGCAAAGAAGCGATAATCCTGGCTGAAAAGGTAATGAAATTTATAAAGACCAAAGGAGTAGAGCAGTCTGTTAAAATAGCAGAAAAAAGAGGAACATTCAGGAACTGGAAGGGTTCTACCTGGGACAGGAAGAATATAAAGATAAGGAACGCCACCATCACGACGATCGCCCCGACCGGTTCCATATCTATTATTGCCGGATGTTCATCCGGAATAGAACCGCTTTTTGCTCTGGGATTCTTGCGTAAAATATCCATTGGCGAGTTCAAGGAACTTCATCCGCTTTTTGAAAAAATAGCCAGAGAGCGCAAGTTCTTTTCTGAAGAATTAAAAGACAGGATCATAGAGAAAGGTTCGGTCAAAGATATAGATGAGATCCCTGAAGATGTTAAAAAATTATTTATCACGGCTATGGATGTTTCACCGGAATGGCATATCAGGATACAGGGGGCTTTTCAGAAATACACCGATAATGCTGTGAGTAAAACGATCAACTTGCCTTCAGAGTCCACTGTCGAGGATATTAAACGATCTTATCTTCTAGCTTTTAAACTGGGATGCAAAGGCATCACCGTTTATCGGGATAAGAGCCGTGACACACAGGTCTTGAGCGCCGGCAGGAAAGATGAGCAAAAAGAAGGTAAATCTCAGAAACTTTCTCCAAGGCAACGCCCTATGTATACACAGGGGATTACCATACGGGTTCAGACCAGTTGTGGCAATATGTATGTGACCATCAATGAGGATGAAAGCGGCTTATGTGAAGTTTTCGCTACACTGGGAAAGACAGGGGGTTGTCCGGGGGCTCAGACGGAAGCGATCGCCAGGCTGATCTCCCTTTCTCTTCGTTCCGGCATTGACGTAAAATCTGTTATCAAGGAACTAAGAGGGATCCGTTGCCCCTCTCCCTGCCGTATGAAAGAAGGGTTGGTACTATCCTGTCCTGATGCCATAGGAATCGCGTTAACCACCTATATTAAAGAGATAAGGCCTGAAACCAATAACGGGAACGGAATAAAGATCGATACGCTAAGAATAAACAATATGGATGTCAAGCAGTTTTTTAAAGAGGCCAGCGATCTAAAAAAAACGAGTGATAAATTTATAGCCGGTCATAATGACAAGAACCCTTTACTCTGTCCTGACTGTGGCAGCACCATGTTCATTGCCGAAGGGTGCAGTGTCTGCACGGTGTGCGGATTCTCCAAATGTTCATAACTATATCACATAGTTATATTCCACTTTGACGGCATAATCCTTATAATTCCCCCCTGCCGTTTTTGTGATGTATTCTCCAAACGAAGTATCAAATTTAATAACATGGCGGACAGTAAAATAATACTCGCTGCCTATGCCCGCCGAGTATCTGTAATATTGACGGGATCCGTCAGCTGTGCTGTTCTGATAACTGCCTTTTATAAAAGCCTTCCAGAACTCGGGGATAAGAAAATATCCGAACGTTTCACTCAAACTGAGGATATTTTCATTAGCGCTCAATTCATTATTGATCCGGTAGAACATGATGCTGAAAGCGTTATCCCAGTCAATGAGGTCAAAGCCTGTTATCAGACCGGTACTTAAAATCTCCTGCCAGCCGGACTGGACACCGTCGATGACCGAGCTGTCATCGGTCTTGTAATAGGTGCTGGTCAGGGTGAAACGGAGATTTCTGAAATAGCTGCCCAGAAAATATCTTTTAGTAATATCCAGTCCGCCTTCATATAGCATCCAGTCTGTTTTATCATTGTTAATGGACTTTCTGCTTTTAGACATCCCCCATTTCGTCCGCACGCCAAAAGAAAGGTCCTCCCTTATCCCCAGATTACCATTAAGGTTAATCTGGTATTCATCATCGGTTAAGATCTCCTGAACCGGTTTAAAGGCGGTATTATTCCTTTGATAATAGGTGCTCCCCAGAAGGGTAAAAAGGGAGGATAAACGGTAATCGTAGCCGAGGAAGAACTTTAAAAGGTCATTTTTAAAATTTTCCACCCCTTCCGTGAAATAATTTTCATCGATATAGTAGATACGACCCACAAAGTGGAAAAGGTTCCTGTAATTTTCAGTTTCCAGGAACAGGGCATTTCCTTTAAGCTCCTGGTTATCACCGGTGGCTGTATTGTCATCATACCGGGAATTAGCGTAGCTCAGGTAGGTCCGGGTGCGGTTGGCGTAATAACCGAGTTTGGCTGAAAAGATATTGTTTTCAAGAGGTGTGGAAAGGTAATCCTCTGATGCTTTCAGGGATTTTTTATCATCCTGATAAATATTATACAGGGCTTCCACTTTGATAAATCTTCCGATAAAGGTCCCGATCTCACCCCCGTAGGACAACTGTCGGAATTGCCCGTTATAGCTCGTCTGGTTCGTATCAGCGGTCTCCAAGCCTTTTTGACGGTCCCTTGTCAATCCGGCATGGCCGCTTATTTTTACATTATTGAATCCGCCCTGGTCCTGATTGAAAATGACCCCTCCTTCGACCCCACGCATGGTCCGGCTCCAGACACTTACAGGGGAATAGGTGCGGATCACATCACCAAGATAGACAAACCAGCTCTGTCTTTGCTCATAATCATATTTATCCAGGTAGAAATATATATCATCGATCGTATAAGTATTGAAATCATTTTTATCTTCTTTTTCGTATCGATAGTTGATACGGTATCGGGTCATAAGACCGGTTGTCCTGTCATCAACGGAGAGAATATCAATATAAGGCAGCAGGCTTTTTTCATTGGTGGCGCTGCCGTCCTTGACATTAACCCAGCTGCCGACCTTCAGGTAGCCGTTCTGACGGGCATAGGAAAATGTGGTGAAACAGAAGAATAACAGGATAACTATCTTTAAACCCCTCATGATATGCCTCCCTATTGGTTTTAACGATGCGGTGGTCCCGGCGGCAGGAATTTATATTCGATACGCTTCTCGTCATTGATGGCTTCATTGCCGTTTTTATCAATGGCTTTTATCGTTATCCGATTCACACCGGGCGACAGGGTAATTCTGTGCGAGGTTAATTTGCCGGAGGAAACTCCGTAAACTTTTGAATTATTTACAAAGACCTTGTCCAGATTCTCGTCCGTCACGATGAACATGAGAAGATAGTCTTTATCCTTGGAGACTTCATTCTGCACGGAGGGACGGATAATCGTAATAACAGGGGGAGTGGTATCTTCATCCGGATCGCCGCCTTCGCTGGAAATGGGGACAGGGTCGGTCGGATTGCTCCCTTTTTTCACCACAACACTGTATCCGGCGGGCACCTGTTTGCTCAATCCGGCGATCATAATATTCCTGACCGTCACCAGTCCCTCATAGACCTTTATCAGGGCTTCTTCCTGATCGGCCTTGGTCTCGAAAAAGGTCCCTCTCACGCCGATAACGGCTGTCGGTGTTTCAAGATCAAGGTTATTGTTGCCTTTTTTCAATTTGTAGACTTTCATTTTGATCCATCCGAACAGAAGTTTCACTTTGGACTCGTTTTTCCCCCCTTCTTTGAGGACCTTGGACAGATCGACAACCGTATTCCCTTTTATCTGAAAAGTGACGGACGTGGGCAGTTTCACGGTAGCCCGGGTTTTGGGATAACTTTTCAAAATATCCCCGGTATAGACTTTGCTGCCCAGTCTGGCCTTTTCCACTTTACCGTCCGTATGTTTGATATCCAGCCTGCCAAGAAGGAATGTGATCTCGGCATCTTTTTGTTGCTGGGCTTTTAAAATTAAAACAGAAAAAAATATTATTCCTGCCAGCAGAATATTCCCTATTTTTTTCATTTTTTTGCCTCCCATGGGACAGTAATGTTTAATAATATAATTTTAAACTGATACTTTTGTCCAGCCCCAGATCTCCCCTGTACCCGATCAAAAACAGGGCGGACGTTTTTTGCCAGTTGATCTGCATCCCGCCGTTAATAAAAGTACGGACGCTTCCGGATTGAAGGGTCTGAGAATGATACTGTCCCAGGCCGTTACCCATTTCGCTGATAAGATTTAACCAGCCCGCCAGAGACATGACCGCTTTGCCGGTTACAAAGAATCTTTCAAGATCCGAACTTATTCCAAGGCCGAGATCGAGCCGTCCCAGGGTATAGGAGATCCCGGTGTTGATGGAGGGGGCGAGAGATTCATGGCTGATATTTTCACTGAAGAGGTTCAACCCCACGATATTATCGAACATAAGGCCGATCTTTAAATTATCAGAAATCTTTTTTACTAGACCCAGGCCCAGGCCCAGGATAGAACGGGAATGATCCTGATAGAATTTCTGATAGATGATCCGGCTTTTCATTCCCATGGAGAACGGGCCTATATTTTTTCCCATCCCGAAGGTAATGGCGCTTTCTATGGTATTGAATTTACCCGTGGCCAGCCCGTTCTCATCATATCCTTCCAGCCCGTCATTTTGAAGAAGAAGGACGTTCATGCCGTAATTGTACTTGGCTGTTCGCAAGGAAAACCCCGCGTTGTAAGCGTGTATGCCTTCCAGACCTTCCGAACCCTCAGTAAAGAAATTCTCGCCGAACGGCTTGTAGTAACTGAGGATGATCTCATTTTTGCCATAATTCAGAAGAGCCGGATTGTAGACGACCGATTCGGCTGATGAAGCATCGATCACTCCGCTGCGGCTTCCCACCATACGTGTCCCTGTCCCGTACTCCAGGAACGTGTAATCAGCCATCAGGTTTATTGATAAAAAGAAAGCGCAAAATAATATTAATCCTTTTTTCATTTTAAAAACCTCCCCTTCTTTGCCAATAGTTTTTGGTAATGGGCATTTAATTTATTATAACAACGCGGCTTTTTTTAATCACCATCAGGCCGCTTGAAAGGGACTTTGCTTTTAAGACACAAATATACACGCCGCTGCCCAGCGGATCAACGGGGATATCGATCAATTTATTTAATCCCAGAACCTCTTCGGCGTTCAAACCATAGATCTTTTCACCGCTGATATCATACAGGGTAAATTCCATATGTGAATCTTCTGTGAGCGTGTAGGAGAGTTTTAGAAATTTATGTTTTCCTTTGATATGCGGGTTAGGATAGGTTTTCAGATTTTTTACTTCAACACGAGATGAAAGCAGATCCGCGTATTCAAGGGTGGCCACCTTGAGAACATATTCTTTGTTGATCCCGTATTTTCCGCCCTCGACCGTTGCCGCGCCTTTGCCGCCTCGGGCCACAACTTCACCCGTGTATTTTTCTGATAACAGGCAGCAAAGCCCGGCCATCTGGATCTCCCCGAGGTCATATTCCATCCGGCCGTCAAGATAGGCTTTTTCACCGGAAATTTTAATGTCCCAGCTTTTTATGGATCGTACGGATGACTTGATATCATAACTGTAACCTTTACCGATCTCAACACGGGCTCCTTTGTCCGGGACCTGCGGCGCTTTGTTCATATGAAAAGATTCCCCCTGGACTGTTCCTATGAAATTAAAGGTGTCATTCCTGTCGCCCATATGAAAGCCGATCCTTGCCAGCCAGTCGAAATTAACCGCCTCCTGGAGCGTTGACCGGGTGTATATTTTTGATTTATTTTCCGCTGTCTGATCAGTGCCTTTGATCCATAATTCACAGAATTGATGAACCCATATCCATGCGCCTTTCCAGGGCCTCAGCCTCCCATCCTCATAATAACCGGCTCCATCATAAGCCCATATGACAGGTTCAATATACTGGAGTATGATGGGATCAACGGGCTGCCCGTGGTCTTCCGCATCCCATTCTCTTATCCCCTGTGAGAATGTATTGATCTTTATTTTGTTGCAGCTGAACGTAAAAGGAGAGGTCACCAGGTTCCAGCCGGGTGGTAATGGCTTTTGAAAGGTATTGGTCGGGTATGTTGGTTCGGAAAAAAAATCCAGCATGGTGTTTCTGTCAGAATAGATCCAGTACCCGGTCCCGATGTCCAGGATATCGGGTACTCTGTATTGCATCATGTATTCATCATAGGGTATCATAGGACACCATTCATAGATAAAAGAGTTCCCAAGCAGATGGGGCGGGAAATTAAAAGGCACATCCCGGATAAAAAGCCATCTGGAGATCCCCACAAGGTTCCACTGAAAGGCCATGATAGACATGTTGGTTAAAAAATTCTGGATCCCCCTTGAGAATTTCTGGATCCTGAGATTGCCGCTGTCAACAACATAAACGTCTCCGATCAGATCGACGGCGATCCCTTTCGGGTTCTGGAATTCACCGGGATATATGCCGGGGTTGCCCCATTCCATGATAAAATTACCGCCAGGCCCGTATTTTTTGATCTTATTATTGCCGGTGTCGGCAACAAAAATACTGCCTTCCAGGTCCACGGCCACGCCCTCGGGGGCCAGGAAACCGGGCAATTCATATTGAGGGGTCTCCATGGAATTAAATTTCTGGATACGGTTATTTCCCGTATCCGCAACATAGATCTCACCTGTTAAAGGATGGATGGCCACATCCCTGGGGAACTGGAACTCTCCTAAAGCCATACCGGGGCTACCCAGAAATCCGGCAGGCATACCGCTGGTTATTTGGAATTTTTGCAGTGTATGGGCTGGATTAATGACAGCGAACAATTCTTGCGTTGCTAAACGGATAGCCAAACCATAAGGATTATTGGTGGTGGACCACTGTGTTATATATGTCCCCATAGGATCAAATTTTTTAATGGATAAACCTGAGGATTCAGACACATAGATATTATCCATTTCATCCAGGACCACATCGTAGGGATTGGCCAGGTTACTGATCGTCAATATTACAGTCCCCATGGGGTCCAGCTTGAGCACATGACCCGGATTGGTCTTGTTCGCGACATAAATATGTCCGCCATGATCGACCGTAATGCCGGCCGGGACAGTAAATTTGGAATAAGGGATGGTATTGGTGCCAAAAGCGTTCACAAAATAATATTCCTGAGCAAAGAGGAAAGATGTGAAGAGCAGAAACAGTATAAAAAATAACAAAGACATTGTTTTCATTTGAAAATTACCGCCTTTATTTAAAATACCTGACACGGAAAAGTTCAGATCGACCCGCGCCGTTTTATCCATAAGAATATTGGTCCCCCGAGTATCTTGAACGTGTGACCACAGAAGGATGTATCCATTCAATTTTTGATAATCTTCTTCACTTCCCTGTGGTTAGGATAATATCTGTTATAACAGATTATAACACATTTTACAGAAATACCAAGCCCTTTCCCTTACTTTTTTTTGATCCAGTCGCCATCTTCTGTCTGATAGGATTCACCTTTTTTCAGACCTTCCCTGTTCATCCCGGCAAAGGTTTTCTGAACATCATCGAGATCATCCATAGAGAGGTTTTCATTCTTGTTGATCACTTCGAGCATCAGGATAAGACGGGCATCATTTTCTTCGGCTATGATCTGTAAAAGCCTTTTTTTCTCCTTGTCATTTTTTTCAATGGAAGAATGCTCAAGATAGGATAAAAAGCCTTTGTTGTTCTCTCCGATATAACCCTTTTTTTTATACTGCAATATCTCCTCTCTGTTATACTCCTGTGTATTCATGGCATCCAGTACTTTGCTCTGGAATTGCATCTGTCTGATATTGGTGTTGGTGCTAGAGGAGACTTTCAGACCTTCGATAGTCTGGGCAGAGGAGACGATCCAGACATCTTCGCGTATCTGCTTGTAGGTGCCGATGATCTGGTTTTCCAGAGAGGTCCGTTCGGAAGTAAAGGTAATGGGCGGTATCTGTATCATACAGCAGCTTTTACTTTTCCCGCAGCTTGTAAAAAATACAGGAAGAAAGATCGATAAAGCCAGTATACATAAGGTAAGTCGATTTATTGCTTCTTTAAAGTCAGGCATTAAATATTCAACCTC
>JAFGFC010000151.1 GCA_016931325.1 Spirochaetota bacterium
CAGAATAATTCAGCCAATATCGGGACAGGAGGCGGGACAATAACTTTACGCGATGGCAATCCGCAGGATGGGGAAGTAAAGCTGACCATTCCTTCAGGCGCTCTGAATGAGACCAGGACCATAACACTTAAACAGATCTATCCGGCACCGGGAGATGATAAATATAAGGATACCGTGGCCGTCTATCAGATCGAACCGGAAAATATCGTGTTCAAAAGCGTCAGTGACCTTGAGTTATTATACTTTGATCTGGATAATAATGGGCTTGTTGACAGTTCAGGTATTCAGGAAAACGATCTTACTATCTTCTGGCATGACGGATTCGAATGGAGGGAGGCATCCGGCAGTATTGATACCATAAAAAATGTGGTGAAAGGCAATATTATCAAGAGCGGAATTTTTGGTGTTATGGTCCAGACCGCGGGAGCTGCTGAAGATATCAAACCCAGGGAAAAGATCGCTACGCCTAACGGTGACGGTGTTAATGATTTCCTCTATTTTAATGGACTGACAGGTCAGTACAAGATCACGATCATAGATGTTAATGGAAGATTGATCAATACAATAAGTGATGTTCCCTATTGGGACGGCAGGGATGAAAATGGCAATATTGTCCCTTCCGGTATTTATCTGTATGAAGTGAAATATAACGGCAAATCCGTAAAAGGGATTTGCGCTATAGCAAAGTAATAACGTGCGACGTTCGACGTTGAATTAAAAACGTCGAACCTCGAACGTCGAACCTCGAACGAGGAGCAGTGAATAGATAATGAAAAAGTATGTTATTAATATTTTATTTTTAATTTTGCTTACGAGTGTTAGTCATGCGGCCTTTGAGAACGAGTACTGGGGCAGCCGGGCCAAAGGAATGGCCGGCACTTTTGTGGCTGTGGCTGATGATTATTCCACACCCATGTGGAATCCGGCCGGGCTTGATAATCTTGGATATTTCGGACTGCAGTTCATGTACAATAAACCGTTCTGGGGATTTGATGACGAGATAGGGCTGGACAATATGTATTTTTCTCTGTTCTATCCCAATTATAAAATTGGCGGGTTCGCTTTAACGTATACAAGATTTTCGGCTACAGACCTATATAAAGAAGACACCTATATGCTCAGCTATGGGGTCAATATGAATAATTTTTTCAATATACCGTTATTTTACTGGCAGATGGGCGTTAACCTGAAGCTTTTAAACCGGGGATTCATAACAGATGAGAGAAGCGAAGGCGATTCAGTCTTCAGTAAGGGAACGTCGTCAAGCGCGTTTGGGATGGATATCGGCACCCTCATTTCACCATGGTTCGACGAGGATGCCCATTACTGGGTCATCGGGCTTACAGTTTTTAATATTAATGAGCCTGATATCGGGCTGGCTTCAGAAGACAGGATCGAAAGAAAATATTCTTTTGGATTGGCTTATAATTTCCGGTTTCCTGAATTTTTAGGGTACACATGGATAACTCCCGCGATCCAATATAGTATGAGATCTGATTATAATAAATTATCTTTTGGTTTGGAAGCCTGGATCTATGATCGTATGATCGGGATCAGGGGTGGATGGAACCGGGATGAACTGGCCATGGGATTATCCGCTTCTTATCATTTGAGCAAAGATATTACCGCTTCCTTTGATTATGCTTTTCTTTTGCCGTCGAATGTGGAACATATAAGCGGTTCCCATATGTTTTCCCTGAACATAAAATTTCCTGGCATTACTCTGAAAATAAGCAATGCTGATGAAGGTCAGGTTGGCGGGGAAACCGTAGGATCGAGTAACGGCAAAGATGATTCCTCGTATGAAGAAGAAGACGATGAAGAAGATGATGAGGGTATAGAAGAAGATGATGACGAGGCGGAACTGAAAGGCAGTTCAAAATCAGATATCAACTCGGATGATGAAGAAGAAGAGGAAGGGGACGAAGACGACGAGGATGTGGAATAGAATTTAGCTTTTTTATATTATAGAGTATATGTACATATTTTTCATTGAAGGGACATGTTTTAGCATGTCCCTCATTTATTATATGTTATTGAAGGTTTCGAGCGATTATCTTTCAGTTCACTTGAATCCTGCGAAAGCGTCCCGTAGGGACTGGAACCCTGAAATCCTTGAATCCTGTCATTTTTAAATTTGACATTTAATTAAAACTGATATATTATTAAGGATATTTAATCTGGAGGGAATTTATGGTTTTCAGGATCTTTCTCGTTCTCATCCTTTTTATTTCCAATATAGATCTTCTTTTATCCACCACCATTGAGATCAAAGGCAAACAGCTGTTTGTGAATGGTGATCCTTTTGTGATCAGAGGGGTCTGTTACGGCCCGGTCCCGGTAGGAAAGACCATCTCCACCTATAACTGGTGGGAAGACCCTTCCATGTACAGCATAGATTTCCCCATGATAAAGGCTATGGGAGCGAATTGTATCAGGACCTATAGTGTGGTGACCCTGAAGGCGGCTCTGGATGCGGCTTATCAGAACGGTCTTTATGTTATCATGGAATATCCTATTCCCTGGAATACGGCTTATTCGAACAACACTACTATACGAACTCAGGTCTTCAATCAGGTATATGACATGGTGAGCAAATGGAAAGACCACCCGGCTATTTTGATGTGGTGCCTGGGTCATGAGGTGAACTATAATATCAATGTGGTTGCCGGAGACCTTCAGACAGATGCTACCTGCACCAATAGACTTGATGACTGGTATCCATTTTTAAATGAAGTGGCGGGAAAGGTGCATGAATGGGAGACCCCGTACTGGCACCCGGTAACTACAGGTTCAGGCTGTTTTGATTCGATTAATATGGGTATCTGGCGTGATGCCTGGCATTATGGAATGGACAATCTGGGAAATCCTCTTTTTAACGCCCAGGATGCCAAAATGCCTAATCTTGACTGCTGGGGATTACAGACCTATAACGGTCCTGGATTCAGCCCTGGTTATTTTGAAAAATACGCGGCCCAGAGCTCCAAACCCATGTGGATCGCTGAGACAGGCTGTGACACCTGGAATTCCATGGCCAATGTGGAGAATCAGGATATACA
>JAFGFC010000152.1 GCA_016931325.1 Spirochaetota bacterium
GATCCGACACGCTTCCTGCGTGTCGAAATTTATTGACATTACTTTAAAAATCAATAATTTTAGCTAAATAATGAAGCCCATATTTTTAATTATCCTTTTTATCCTTCTGGTCATCTGCCCTGCATCCGGCGAAGATTATCTGAAAACAGCTCAGCAGTATGAGAAGGATAATAACTATGAAAAAGCCATAGAGTTTTATATCAAAGCCATCAGCCAGGATACGGGAAACTACCGTTTATATAATCATGTCGCTCTTCTTTTTGAGAACCAGGGAAATTTTGAATCAGCCAAAGATTACTTTGTTCGTTCCATTATCGTTAACAACGAATACCGTGATGGGTATTTTAATCTGGGGAGCTGGTATTTTAATCAGGCGAAATTTGTTCAGGCCATGGTCAATTTTAAGCGGGCCTATTCTTTTGCTTCTGATGATGTTGATATCCATATAGCCCTGATAAACTGTTTCCTGAAATTAGGGCGGTATTCCGAGGCATCCGAGTATGTGGCAAAGGCCCTGGATCAATTCCCGGACCGTTTTGAGGTCCTGAATCTGGCGGGAATGATCGCTCTTTTTCAAAATGATTATAAAAAGGCGGAAGATTATTTTCAAAAAGCCATCAATTTGAAAAAAGATGACAAATTGATCAATAATCTCGGCGTCACTCTTTACTTACAGGGGAAACGAGATGAGGCAAGGAAACTCTTTGACCAGATAAAAAAATATGATAAGATACAGGAAAATCTAAAGTTGATGCGAGGAGGAAAGGCGAAATGATCGGCAAAGAGATCAGGCTTGAACGAATCATGAACAGGAATACGCAGAAGACCATTATTGTACCCCTGGATCATGGAGTGACTCTGGGACCTATCTATGGTCTGATCGACATGAAGAAAACAGTCAACTCAATACGTGAAGGCGGAGCGAACGCTATCATTATTCATAAGGGGATCGTTCGATCAGGGCACCGTGGAAAAGGAAAAGACATCGGCCTTGTTGTTCATTTATCCGCTTCAACCTCCCTCGGTGTCGATCCGAACGCTAAAGTGGAGGTGTGCACGGTAGAAGAAGCCATACAGATAGGGGCTGATGCGGTCTCGATCCATATCAATCTGGGGGCGGAAACAGAATCAGAAATGCTTTTGCATCTGGGTGAGGTCGGCAGGAAATGCAATTACTGGGGCATGCCGCTGATCGCTATGATGTACACACGCGGAAAAAAGATTAAAAATGAATATGATGTCAGTGTGGTGAAACATGCTGCCCGTGTAGGAGCCGAATTGGGCGCTGATATTGTAAAAGTTAATTATACAGGATCAACTCAGACATTTCGCCAGGTTGTGGAGGGTTGTCCTGTGCCTGTCATAATAGCCGGTGGTGAAAAAATGGAGACCGATAAACAGGTGCTGGAAATGGTAAAAGGATCGGTAGAGGCCGGAGGAGCCGGGGTTTCCATCGGGCGAAATGTGTTCCAGCATAAGGACCCAAAAGAGATCCTGCGAAAGATAGCCGGGATAGTTCATAGTTAAGAGTTCTATGTTCCAAGTACTATGTACTAAGTGAAAGAAAAAGAATTAATTTGCATAGCATGGAAAAAAAGGTCTTGCCAATAAATGAAATCTTTCTTTCTGTTCAGGGGGAAGGGTTACATATCGGGAAACTTGCCTTATTTATAAGATTTGGAAAATGTAATCTGAGATGCGCTTTCTGCGATACGAAACAGGCGTGGGACAAGTATCAATCTATCCCTGTTGAAAAATTATTGCCGATCCTGAAACAAACAAGACGGGCAACTGACTTTCTGATCCTGACAGGAGGCGAACCCTGTCTGAACGATTTGAATGAACTGATCAGGATAGCGAAAAAATTAAAATATTATGTGGCGCTGGAAACTAATGGAACAACCTACTGGCCGTGGTTGAAAAGAATAGACTGGATTACTGTTTCACCCAAGAAAAAGAATATCGATAAAAAGATATTGAAACTTTGTAACGAATTGAAGATCATCATTACTGGGAAAAAGAGTTTTGATCTTGCCAGTTTTTATCTCCCTTTTCATACGGTTATTCTTCAGCCGGTTAATAATAATAAAAAAATAGCCTCTCAGATCATTCGATATATTAAGCATAGTAAATACAATGATCACCTGAGGCTCGGAATTCAAATGCATAAGGTTTTAGGGATTAAATAATTACCTGTAGCCAACCTTAAGGTTGGTCTTGTATAAATCATTTGACATAATCAGAGAATGCAATATACTATAGTCATGTGCTTGGCCATACCGATGAAAATTATCAAAAAACTCGATGACGAAAGGTCGATCGCTGAACTGGAAGGAGTCAAAAGAGAGATCCTTACCACCCTGATCCCTGATCTAAGGGTCGGAGATTATGTCATTGTCCATGCCGGCTTTGCTCTGAATAAGGTAGATTTCAAAGAGGCTGAAGTGATTATTAATTTAGTGAAAAAAGCAGACATATAAAAACTATGTCTTTAAATAAAAATGAATTTATTGAAAAAGTAAAGGCTTCGGGAGTAGTGGGAGCCGGGGGAGCCGGGTTTCCTACCCATATCAAACTTAACAATCAATGCGATTATTTTATTGTTAATATTGCCGAATGTGAACCGCTTTTAAGGGCTGATCAACATCTGGCTGAAAAGTATGCCTCTTTTCTTATTCAGGCTGTCCAGTACATTCATGAAATGTTAAACGCTCAACAGAGTTATATCGCTATTAAGAAAAAATACACTCAAGCCATCAAATCCCTTTCCCCTTTTGTCAAGCATAGCCGATCGATTACGTTCAAATATCTTGATAATGTCTATCCGGCAGGTGATGAACAGGATATTGTTTACAACTGCACAGGCCGGATCGTACCCCAGAGAGGGATCCCGCCGGATGTGGGAGTGATAGTAGATAATGTGCAGACTGTTTTAAATGTTTATCATGCTATACAGGATAAACCGGTAACGGACAAATGGGTCACTGTCACGGGTTTTGTCAAGGACCCGTCCACCTGCCGATTCCCTATTGGTATGGAAGCGGAAAAGGTGCTGGGAATATGCGGAGGGCCAACCATTAAAGATTATGTGCTTATTGAAGGGGGCCCGATGATGGGTGAGATCATACAGGAAGGGGATACAATCAAAAAAACGACCAGCTCTGTCATTGTGTTCCCAGCGGGCCATTTTCTTATTAAACGGAAAAAGCAATCCATTAAGCATGATCTTATCCAGGCCAAAAGCGCCTGTGAACAATGTTATCTCTGTACGGAATACTGTCCCCGCTATTTACTGGGCCATAGTTCCCTGCAGCCTCATCTTATGATGAGGAAGATATCTTATCTTAATGAACAAACGCCTGACTCGTTTCCCGAGGCGGCGCTGTGCTGTGAATGCGGTATTTGCAGTTTATTTGCCTGTCCCATGCTTTTATCTCCCAGAGATGTCTATCATTTTCTGAAACAGGGATTAAGCAAGGGTATTGTTAATAAACTGCCGCAGGATAAAATAGAGAATGTCCATTCTCTGTATCAATACAGACGCGCTCCTGTTACAAGGCTCGTTCAGAAACTCGGGATCAAGAACATGGAACATCCTGCCCTGATCAAGAATAAAGAGATAACAACCGACAGGGTTAGGATCGCGTTAAAACAGCATGTTGGTTCTCCCTCAATACCTGAAGTAAAAGTGGATGATCGGGTTAAAAAAGGGCAAAGGATCGCCTCTCTTCCTGAGGGACAAATAGGAGCCAATCTGCATGCCAGTATAAACGGAAGGGTAACGGCTGTAAGCGAAACATATATCCAGATCAATTTTGAACGATACTGATACAGTCCCCTGCCCTGATGCCATTTTTTTCGAACCATCCCTGATTGACTTCTAGGGCAAACTGCACCGGTGATCCGGAAATGGTCCTGTTCACCACATCGTAAGGGAACATGTTACGTATCTCTGTGATCTTCAGGTCTTTATCAATGAAGGCGATAGATAAGGGGATGGAAGTGTCTTTCATCCAGAAACTGACCTTTTGGGGTGGGTCAAAAACAAAGAGGACCCCTTCATTCTCCGGCAGATGAGATTTGTTCATCAAACCCAGGGCCCTTTTTTCTTCTGTATCAGCTATTTCAACTTCTAATACACTGTCCTTGATCTCTATTCGGGCATATTTTTTATCGCCGCAATTGATCAAGAGACATAATAAGAGAGACGTGACAAGAAGCCGCATATTATAATAGTTCTTTCAGGATCTTTATCCCTTCTTCCAGCTCGGCTCTGAAATTCGCATCAGGATTATCTTCCAGAAGTGATTCATAATATTTGATCTTTTCTCTGATCCACTGTTTCATGAATTTGTTGGAATGCATGCGATTCACCCCCTGTCTTTTTTATAAATGATCCTTATATACATCGGAGATCTGAAAATATTCTTAAAGGGGGGGGGCAGAGTCAAATCTCTGATTCCTGAATGGGTTTTCCAAGAAAGAAACCCTGGAGGTAATCGAATGAATAGGTTTTGACCTTTTTATAAACCGACTCGGAATGAACATGCTCGGCTATGGTCTTGATGTTCAATTTCTTTGTAAAATTAAGAATGCTCTCAACAATGATCTGTGAATTCATGTCGGTATCGATATTTTTAATAAGGGAAGCGTCCAGCTTGATATAATCAGCGTTCAGGTTGAGGATATTCCTGAAATTAGAATAACCCATCCCGAAATCATCGATAGCGATCCGGGCGCCAAGGGATTTCATTTTTTTAATAAAATCAGTGGCCTCTTCAAAGTTCTCAATGATCTCGGATTCGACGATCTCAAAGATCACACGGGGGCCGATCTGATAATCCTTGAGATACTTTTTTATGTAGGCCACGGTATACTTGTTAAGGATATCATCCGCTGAAACATTCAGGGCTATATCATATGATTTATTCCTGAAGATCCCAAAGCTTTTGCTTATCATGCTCCTGGTAATATAGGTGTACAGCTTGGCTGTTTTTGCCACCTCCAGAAAATATTGGGGCGAGATCAGCTCGCCGTTGCGGTCCAATAATCTTGCCAGGCACTCGTATTTTCCGATACGGTCGTCTTTTGAACTGAAGACAGGTTGAAAGAGGGGAATGATACGGTTTTCAGCAATGGCATTCTTCAGGACCTTGGTCCATTTTAAATGATTTTCATACTCCTGGATGATCTGCATGGATGTATCATAAAAGACATAATTCTGCTTTTTCTTTTTTGCCATCTTCAAGGCCATATCAGCGTTTTCAAGGATATTTTTGCTCTTTTTTGGCGCTATTCCCAGGGATATGTTCACGGTTATCTCCTCACCGCTCAGGTTGAAAAGGGAATGGGTAAGATTTTTATGGAGGTAAATCACCAGTTCTTTCAGATTCTGGTCAGTCATTTTTTCTTTTATGCATACAGCATATTCATCAGCATAAAGACGGTAAATTTTAAAAGGCCCCTTTTTTAACGAATCAAATAACTTTTTCCCCAGCTCCTGAATAATATGGTCACCTACCTTGTGGCCAAAAAAATCATTGATCTCTTTAAAATTATCGATATTGATCAAGCAGACCTGTTCTATGTTTTCCTGTTTAATGTCCTGTAAAAGCTTTTCCCTGTTGGGGAGTTCAGTCAAATGGTCAATAAAGACCTGATTCTGGAGTAACTCTTCTGTTCTTTCTTTTTTATTAGCGTAGAAGTATGCAAAAATAGAGATGGTGATAAAAGAGAGCAAGGCTTGCCTCAGTGTCACCATGGGATACACACTTTCCAGAAAATTTATCTGGATTAAAATAATAGTTAATAAACCCGTCAGGATACATGCCGAGATCCAGACAAGACCGTTCTTTTTGCCCTTTAAATAAAATGCTATCACGGGAAAGAAGAATATCCACACGATCCCGGTTCTGTCCAGCCCCCCTTTTAAAATTAAAAAAATTATAAGACTGATACTGAAAAGAAGAATAATGGAACTGGTAATATTTACATTTTTGGTCAACCTGAGAAGAAAATAATTTATTACCATTGACAGGGCCATAAAAAATTCAAAATAGGCGATGAATTGATTTCCCAGGTTATAATTGAGTAATCCGTGGGCAGAGAGAATGAAAATAGCGATAAAGGAAAAGATAGTGATGGCCTGAACAAGAGTGAAAAACTCAAAAGGAGTATTTTTTTGATCAAGGCCGCAGGATATAAGATTGTTCCATATTTTTCTAATCATATTATTCTATATTTTATAAAAGAAAAATATAAGGTTTCCACCCTGTAGAGCGCCCCTTGATTAATTAACGATAATAATAATATAATTAGAGTGCAAAGTAAAGGATTTTTTCAAAGCCAAAGAGAAACCACTGAGGACACTGAATTCACAGAATAATTAAAGAGATTTTGAACTGTTTCTTTTCAGAGATCTTTGTGTTTTCAGTGGTATTAAGAACCCTGCCCTCTTTGAGGAGGCTGCGCGCTGGTTTCTCTCAGAGGTCGTAGTCTTCAAAGTAATAATTAAAAAGTGTTATTTTGAGATGATCATTAAAATTTCTGTTATATTTATGGGCTGACGAGACAGCTGTAAAGATATTACCCGTATAGAAAAGTAGATTTAAAAAAGCGAATCCGTAGAACATCTCATTGGGGCCGTTATTATAATAATAATAGGAGCCATAAGTCAGACTGCCCACGAAGAGAAGAGCCACCAGGCCGTCCCCGACCCGCTTGCAGTAGATCTGTCCCAAACCGGGAAAAAGAGAAGACATAATGCCGGCCAGAACAGGGGAGCGGGGAGTAAAGTCAATCCCTTTTAGCACTTGTTTTCTGATCAATTGCGAATTGGTGACAAGCCGGCTGTCAGGATATTGTTTCTCAAATTGATTGAAATGATCAGCCGCTTTTTGCCATTGCTTCTGGAAGAGATATACCCATCCCAGACGAAATAGACCGAACTCTTTCATCTCTTTATCTGAATCGCTTGACAGAGATGAAAAGAGCTGACCCGCTTCTTTCAGTTTCTCGCTTTTCAAATAGGAACTGGCCATATAGAACTTGAATTTATCTTTCAATGATTCTTTTTTGGTTTTTTCAGAATATTCTTTTGATACAAGTATGCATTTATCAAACTGCTCGGCAAAATAGTAACTTTTTACTATGTAAAGAAAAGATTGATCGACATTTTTCCCTTGAGGATAATAGAATAGATAACGGTTAAATTCTGATATGGCCCGGTAGAAATCATTCTCCTTGTACAGGGACAGTCCGAACTGGAAGACATCCATGGAAAAGAGTGAAGAGGATAGAATAAAAAGGAATAAAAGAAAGATAATTCTATTTTTTAGTAATCTTTTTTCGGGATGTCTTGATCTGATTTTTTTCAATATATTCTCCGAGCGTTCTATATTTATGATATCTCTGGCTGACCAGACTTTTAGAAGATAATTTATTTAATTTTGCCAGAGTGTTTTTTATTTCTTTTTTTATACTATTGGCTGTCATCAGATGGTCTGTATGGGCACCGCCCAGGGGTTCATCTATAATGAGATCGATCACGCCAAAATAGTAGAGGTCCTGCGCCGTCAACTTTAAAGCTTTGGCTGCTTCAGGAGCCCGTGTGGCATCTCGCCAGAGGATGGAAGCGCATCCTTCAGGAGAGATAACAGAATAAGTGGAATTTTCAAGCATGAGAACCTTGTTGGCCACGCCAATACCCAGCGCCCCGCCACTACCCCCTTCGCCAATAACCACGGTTATCACGGGTACCTTTAGAGATGACATCTCTTTCAGATTTCTGGCAATGGCCTCTGCCTGGCCTCTCTCTTCAGCTCCAATGCCGGGATAAGCCCCCTGTGTATCTATAAAAGTGATGATCGGCTTTGAGAATTTTTCAGCCATTTTCATCACACGAAGGGCTTTCCTATACCCTTCAGGATGCATACTGCCAAAATTACGCATCAGATTCTCTTCCACTGTCCTGCCCTTTTGCTGACCTATAAGCATGACAGACTGATTGTCCAGATCTGCCCATCCGGTAACCACGGATTTGTCATCTTTAAAAGTTCTGTCTCCATGGATCTCTATAAAGTTATGGAATATCAGTTTCACATAATCAAGGAAATACGGCCTGGCCGGATGTCTGGCCAGCTGGACCCTTTGCCAGGGAGTGAGATGATTATGGATTTCAATTTTTAGCCTTTTAATCTGCTTTTCCAGATTTTTCATCTCAATTTTCCGTTCAGGATCAGGGTGCTTTTCATAGGTTTTCTGAACGGTCTCAAGTTTCTTTTCCAGATCATTGATAGGTTTTTCAAAATCAAGGATCATAAATTAAATTTAATAAAACAGATTGAAATATCAATAAAAATCATGGAAGATTTCTCAGGGCTTCTTCTAGATAAAATTTAATGATCTCTCTCCTGTATTGATCCGTGGAACAGATATCCGTGATGGGGCAGATCTCTGAGATCATAATGTTTTTTGCTTTGGCGATAACATCGCTGTTTATCTGATTTCGTAAAATAAATTGCTCTGTTCTCAGGGTTCGTATTACTGTCGGTCCTACAGCTCCGGCAGCGATTTTAATATCCTCAAGCTTTTTGTTTTTTACCATGGCCAGGACAGCCAGAGAGGCTTTTGAAAGGGCCAGCGCCTCACGAGGTGCGCTTTTATAAAAAAATGCTTTCTTTTTCATATTTATTTTTGGTATGATGATCTCTTTGATGATCTCCCCGTTTTCCAGAACTGTTTTTTTCGCATTAATGAAAAAATCATGGACTGAAATTCTTCTCTTCAGGGTTACAATAATCGCGTCATGCACAAAAAGAGCGGGCAGAGAATCACCCGCCGGCGACGCATTGGCAATATTGCCTCCCAGGGTTCCCCTGTTCCTGATCTGGAGACTACCGACACTTTTGGCTGCCTGACAGAGAAGGGGGGCATGGAAATTGATTACAAAGGAATGGGCGATCTGAGAAAAGGGGGTCAAGGCTCCTATGATAATTTCAGCAGGAGTCTCTTTTATGCTTTTCAGCTCTTTCAGATCACTGATATCAATGATCATGGCGTTTTCTTGAATTGATCCTTCTTTTATTTTAACGAACAGATCTGTTCCGCCGGCCAGATAATATATCCGGTTTTTAATTTTAGGCACTTCGCTGATTATCTGAGTCAATGTGGTGATCTTTAAAAATTCCATGCTTTTATCTCATAATGACCTTGGCGGCTTTCTGTATGGCTTTGATGATCTTGGAGTAACCCGTGCAACGGCACAAATTGCCGGCAATGGCTTCCTTTATATCATCTTTACCGGGTAACCTCTTTTTCTTTAAAAGGGCATAAGCTGACATAATTATACCGGGGGTACAGAAACCGCACTGTACCGCTCCTTCTTCTATAAACGCTTTTTGAATGGGATGCAGATGTTTTTCATCCCCGATCCCTTCTATGGTAAGTATTTCAACACCGTTGATCTGGCTGGCTGGAACCAGACAGGAATTGACAGGTTCGCCATTTAAAAGAACAGTGCAGGCCCCGCATTCACCTTTGCCGCAGCCTTCTTTCGTTCCTGTGAGATGTAGGTCCTTGCGCAGCACATCCAGCAGGGTCTTAAGGGGATCTACTTTTATCCTGTATTCTTTTTGATTCACTTTGAACCTGACTTCTATCTGCATTGATCACTCCTGAAAAAAAGATATATTCATAATATGAGCGTATGGCTCTTTTGTATCTTTTGAAATAGATGTTCCGGTAGCATAGGGGTTTGAGTCATTCTTATTCCCGTAGCATGAAAAATAGCATTGGCTAAAGCCGGAGCGATGCCGATTAAAGGTGGTTCTCCCAGCCCCCGGGCCCCATAAGGGCCGTTTTCATCACTGTTTTCCACAATGATGGGGATAATATCAACGCTGTCCTTGGCCGTAGGAATGATATAGTTCTGGAAATTTTTATTCAGTATTTCACCATTGTTCAGGCAAAGATTCTCAAAAAGGGCATAACCTATCCCCTGAAGGACTCCGCCTTCGATCTGACCGGAAACCAGTTGAGGATTAATGGCTTTCCCCACATCATGAGCTGACCATATTTTATCAACCCTGACTTTCCCTGTTTTCATATTCACCGATACCTCGGCTACGTTAGCCGAAAATGTGTAAGAATAATAGGCTGAGCCCTGTCCTATTTTATCAAATGTGGATTCAGGAGGGATGTACCAGCCTTCACTTGATAATTGTAATTTTTTCTTAAAAGCATGGGCTACAGCCTGCTGGTAACTTGTACTGCGTATCCCTTTATTGTCATAGAAAAAATTATTTCCCCGCACGACGTTTTTTACCCGGCAGTTCATTAATTCAGCAGCGCATTCAAGAATATTATTATAAATAGGTTTTATGGCATTGATAATGGCATTACCCGACATAAACGTTGTTCTTGAAGCCACAGTCGGACCACTGTCCGGAACTCGTGATGTATTGGTAGCCATAATAGAAACAAGAGGATAAGGGGCATTCAACTCTTCTGCGGCTATCTGAGCCAGAACCGTTTGCGCTCCCTGGCCCAGCTCTGTATTGCCAAAGGCCACACGGACACTTCCATCAGATTCAACCTGCACAAAAGCTCCGGCACGGGAGAGATGTTTTCCTGCGGCTCCTAATCCTACGCCATAATAGGTTAATGAAAGCCCGATACCCTTTTTGATTGTAGTTTTACGTTTTTTAAACTGATTCCATTTTTGATTGAAATTAGAGGCCACCATGACCCGGTCCATCACATGTTCAATACCTTCTTCTTTTACCTTATATCCCGTGGCGGTTTGGTCCCCCTGGCGCAATCCATTGATCTCTCTTATCTTTGACGGGCAGATGTTCAATTTAAAAGCCAACTCATCGATCGCCGATTCCTGGGCAAAACTGGTCTGGGGTTGGCCAAATCCTCTGAAAGCTCCGCAGGGTACCTTATTCGTGGCCACAGCAAATGATCTGATATGGACGTGGGGGATCTCATAAGGACCGGCACAATGGACAGTCCCTCTAAAGAGAACAATAGGGGACAGGGTGGAGTAAGCCCCTCCGTCAAGGATACAGGTAATATCAGCGGCTGTGATCTTGCCTTCTTTTGTGGCCCCGTATTTTACTCTTATAATAGCCGGATGACGTTTGCTCATAGAGATGAAATCTTCTTCACGGTCATAGATCAATTTTACAGGTTTTCGGGTATGGTATGAAAGTAATGCCGCATGAACAGCCACAATCGAAGGGACATCTTCTTTCCCGCCAAAAGCGCCGCCTGTGGTCGTCTGGATGATCTTTACATTGCTTTTTGTCAAACCGATAACCTGGGCAACCGCATCCTGAACATAAAAGGGGCATTGCATGGACCCATAGATATTCATGCTGCCGTCAGGCTGATAATCGGCTATCATTCCCTGAGGTTCCAAATAGCAGTGAACCTGATAATTGGTCCTGAATTCTTTTTCAACGATAATATCCGCTTCTTTAAATCCTTTAATGATATTACCTTTTTTTATCTGGTATTTTTTAAAGATATTGTTATTACCGAATACCCTGGGGGAGAATTTTTTCATCGCCACAAGCGGATCAAAGACAGGTCTTAATTCCTGATAGTCGAGTTGTATCATTTTAGATGCTTTTCTGGCATTTTCCAGAGAGTCAGCGGCGATCAGTGCGATCGCTTCACCCTGAAATTTTGCTCTGTGGTCAGCCAGAGCCGGATAGTCTTTCAGAACAAAGGGAATAAAGTTATTCCCGGGTATATCCATGTGGGTCAGGACTTTAACAACGCCTTCTGCTTTTTCGGCTTTGTTCTTTCCTATCCTTTTTATCTTAATAAAAGGTTTGGGTGAGCGAAAGGTGTAGCCATACAGCATTCCGGCGCTTGATTTATCATTCACATACAGTGATCTTCCCAGTACTTTCTCCAGAGCATCTTTGCGTGGTAAGGAGAAACCAACTTTATGCATTATAAATTCTCCACGAATCTGTAAAATATCATAATCAAATAAAATGTCAAACTTTTTAGAGACTCGCAGGACATAACTAAAAATATGTTGATAAATTTGCAAAATCTGATAAATTATACTGTTATGATCAGGCATATCAGATGGTTAAAGAATGAAACCAACATGAAAATGATTGCCCGAAAAATAAGGCAAGGGGAAAGTATCGTTATGCCGACAGACACGGTCTACGGTATATTGACGAGTTGTTTTTCCGCCAAGGGGATCAAGAAGATATACAGAATGAAAAAGAGAGAAACAAATAAACCTTTTCTTGTCCTCGTTCCTGATCTAAAATCAGTGAAAGATCTTGTTGTGCCGGGTGAATATAAAGCAAAAAAGGATTTTTTAAAAAAAGCGTTCAAAAATCCTGTGACCGTGATATTAAAAGCCAAAAGGCATCTTCCTGGGGCTGTTCTGAAAGATAAAAAAGTGGCGATAAGGATCCCCGGGGACAAGGTCCTCAAAGCCCTTTTAAGAAAAAGCGGGGTGCCGCTGGTGGCTCCTTCAGCCAATCGGTCAGGAGGAAAGATCCTTCGATTCCCCTGGCAGATCATAAGGGAATTTAAAAACTCATCTGATCATATATTCTGGAAATACATGATCTGGGATATCAGGCCTTCCACGATTATTGACTTATCGGGAGAGGGGATTAAATATATCAGGATAGGAAGAGGTAAGGTTGGTTAAATTTTTTGTGGAATTTCTATTTTGGTTCATTAAATTGTAGTTCTTGTATAATATGGTTTTTACCACCAGGATGTAATTGACCAGTATCATATTAGATCGGAAACGGAAAGGATAACAGGATGTTTAAATTTGTATTAAAACTGATCTTCGGCACCAAAGCCGAACGGGATACTAAAGCTCTGGAGCCGGTTGTCGACAACATTAATTCTTATGAAAAGAGTATTCGCTCCCTTACGGATGAACAACTGGCCTCAAAGACCAATGAGTTTAAAAAAAGATTAAAAGACGGGCAATCTCTGGATGATATACTGCCGGAAGCCTTTGCTGTGGTCAGAGAAGCGGCTCGCCGGATACTCGGGGAGCGGCCTTTTGACGTTCAGCTGATGGGCGGGATCGTTCTGCATGGCGGCAAGATCGCTGAAATGAAAACAGGAGAAGGGAAAACCCTAGCTTCCACCATGCCGGCCTATCTCAACGCTCTGACGGGAAAAGGAGTTCATATTGTCACGGTCAATGATTATCTGGCCAGACGTGATAGAGATTGGATGGGCCCTATTTTTGAATTCCTCGGTTTAAGTGTGGGTGTTATTCAGCATGATATGCCGCTTCAGCACAAACAAATGGCGTACAGCTGTGATATCACTTATGGGACCAACAATGAATTCGGATTTGATTACTTGAGGGATAATATGGTTCCGCATAAGAGTATGCGTATGCAACGGGGCCATCAATTTTGTATTATTGATGAAGTGGACAGTATTTTGATCGATGAAGCTCGAACCCCCCTCATTATTTCCGGGCCTTCTGAAGAATCCACAGATAAATATTACAGGATAAACAAGATCATTCGTTCCCTGAAAAAAGATGAGGACTTTGAATTGGATGAAAAATCAAAGTCCGTTTACCTGACAGAAAAAGGAATGAAAAATGTAGAGGATCTGTTGAACATAAAGAATATGTTCACCCCTAAAAACATCGAGAAACAGCATCTGGTGATCCAGGCTTTGAGAGCGTACCATTTATTTAAAAGGGATGTCGATTATGTGGTTAATGACGGTAAGGTTATTATCGTAGATGAATTTACCGGCCGTCTGATGCCGGGAAGACGATGGAGCGACGGCCTTCATCAGGCTATAGAAGCGAAGGAGAACGCGATCATAGAATCTGAAAATCAGACCCTGGCATCAATCACCTTTCAGAATTATTTCAAGATCTATGAAAAAATAAGCGGTATGACCGGAACCGCAGAAACGGAATCTGAAGAATTTATGCAGATATACAAGCTGGATGTTGTTGTGGTACCGACAAATATGCCCATGATCAGGCAGGATAATAATGACCGGATATACAGAACCTTCAAGGAGAAGGTGAACGCGATTACAGCAGAGATAGACCAGTGCCACAGGAAAGGTCAACCGGTTCTGGTGGGGACGATCTCCATTGAAAAATCAGAAATATTGAGCCATGAATTAAAGCGGAAAAATATTCCCCATCAGGTCCTTAACGCAAAATATCATGAACAGGAAGCCCAGATCATTAAACAGGCGGGAAAGATCGGGACTGTCACGATAGCGACGAATATGGCCGGAAGGGGTACTGATATCGTTCTGGGAGGGTATCCCGAGTTCAAGGAAGAGTTGATCGATAATATTGAGGTGGATTCTGAGTTAACTAAAACATTTCACCAGCTCATCGTTCTGGGTGAGTTATCACAGGCCGAGGAACTGTTTCCCCGGTTCAAGGGATCTCAGAAAGACAAGGCCATTTTCATTGCCTGCAAGCTGGCTTTAAAGAAATATGATTTTGATTTTGTAGAAAAATACGCATTACAACTCTCCGGCTCATTATCAAAAGAGATCCAGAAACTTAACCATCGGGTCAGGGATTGGAAAAACGAGCATGAGGAAGTAAAGAAGCAAGATGGTTTGCATATTCTGGGTACAGAGAGGCATGAGGCCAGACGGATCGATAATCAGCTCAGAGGCCGCAGCGGTCGTCAGGGTGATATCGGCAGTTCACGATTCTATATTTCTCTGGATGATGATCTGATGAGGCTTTTTGGATCGGAGCGTATCGGTTCTGTCATGCAAAGGATGGGGCTGCAGGATGGTCAGGAGATCGAACACCCCTGGATATCCAGAGCCATTGAAAATGCTCAGAAAAAAGTCGAAGCCAGGAATTTTGAGATACGAAAGCATCTTTTGGAATATGATAATGTTATGAATAAACAGAGAGAATTTATTTATAATAAACGCAATCAGATATTGAATGAAGAGAATCTGAAAGAGGATATTATTGAAGCCCTGCATGATACGATTGAAATGAAAATGACCCAGATCTTTGGCGGAAGATCCCATTCGGATGATTGGGATCTTGATAACTTTAATAAATGGATGTTATCCACTTTTGGAACCAGCATAGCGGAGGATGAATTTGATAAAAGAGGGATAGATTTTTCCCAGTTCCTCGAGTTGACCTTTGGCACATTACAGAAACTGTATCAGGCCAGAGAAAAGGAATTCGGGGAGAACATAGCCCGGGATCTTGAAAGATCGATCATGCTGGAAATTATTGATAACAAATGGAAAGAACATCTTTTTGCCATGGATTATCTCAAGGAAGGGATAGGCTGGAGGGCTTATGGGGAGAAGGACCCACTGGTTGAATATAAGTTTGAGGGTTTTCGCCTTTTTGAAAATATGGTCGGCCAGATCAAGCATGATGTACTGGATGTTCTGTATAAAGTACAGCCAATAGCCTTGAAAGAAGCATTCCCGGTCCGACCTTCAGAAGATCTTTTTTCCATCGGTGATGCCATTCATAACGAATACGGACAATTTGATACCATTAAAATGATGGCCAAACAGAAACAGCAGGCTCAGGCCCCTGGTCATGGCCAGAATATAACAACACCTCAGCATGTCAGGGAAAGAAAAAAGATGGGTAGAAATGAACCCTGCTGGTGCGGTAGTGGAAAGAAGTACAAGTTTTGTCATGGTAAATTTGAAAGCTAAGATTATCTTGCCTTTGTTGATCCTTGGTTTCATTTCATGCAGCTCGACCAAGCCAGCTCTGAAAAGCGACGCTTATCCAAGAATAAATCAGAAATATAATTATTACAGTATCGGGATCATCGAAGAGAGCAAAGGTAATCCTGCCAAAGCCCTGCATTATTTTAAAAAAGCACTTCAGGAAGATCCCCGGTCTGTCTATATTTATGAAGAAATAGCCTCCTGTTATCTTCAGATGAACGATTATAAAAATGGGATAAAATACCTGGAACAATCTATTACGATCGATCAGACAAGGCTGGAGTCCCGCTTTATGCTGGTGAATATCTATATTGTTTTGAAAAAGACAGATAAAGCCCTGGAACAGTTGAACAGGATCGTGGAGATCGATCGCACTAATTATTATGCCTATTTTGATATGGCAACGATCTATCAGGACAGGGGTGATTATGAAAGAGCGATCATGCACTATGAAAAATCGCTGGATATGGATGATACGTTTACACCCAGTTATTATAATTTGGGGAATATTTATTTTAATCTAGGTCAGAAAAGGAAAGCCCGGGAGTATTTTGAAAAGCTGTTACAGTTCGATGAAGATAATTATGAAATAAAATTTACTTATGGTTTTATCCTGAAGAATATCGGTGAATATGATAAGGCGATCGAATATTATACCAATCTTCTTTCAGATTTTCCACAAAGCCTTCAACTCTATAATGAATTGTGTGAGATCTATTATTTAATGGATGACATTCAGAAATGCCGGGACAACCTTGCCATTATCCTGACCAATGATTTTCACAGTATTCTTTTCCAGGGTATTGATTTTGAACTGAAAAAAGATTATGAGAAAGCCATAGGCTCTTTTAAGAAATATCTGCAAAAAGAAGAAGGCAATCTGGCCGCCACTTACGGGCTTTACAAGATATATAAAAATAGAAATGACACAGTCGAATTGAAGAAAGTGCTGCTGGATATGGGAAAGATCTGTTATGCTAATGAAAATTTTAAAGGGTCTCTGTTGTTTTTAAAGGAATTGAAAAAGATCGCCCCGAAGGACACAAAGTCCTATTCTTCCCTGGGAATTGTTTATGAATTATTGTCAGAATACGACAAAGCCATCAATGAAATAAAGGCAGCGCTTGCACTGAAGCCCAAGGATCCTCAATTGAATTTTTATCTGGCGATTTTATATGAAAAAAAGAAAAATTACAGACAGGCGATAAGGCAGCTGGAAAAAACAGCGCGGTATGATAAAAACAATGTTTCTATCTATATCCGTCTGGGGTACATATATGATACGCTGAATGATATGAAAAATACCATATTGAATTTTGAAAAGGCCATAAAAATAAAACCGGACGATCAAAAATTGTACCTTCTTCTTGGTGTCAGTCACATAAGAAATAAAAAATACACCAATGCCATCAATACCTTCCTTCAGGGTGAAAAACTCGATCCTAAAAATCCGCTCGTTCATTTTCATCTGGGGGCTGCCTACGACAAGATCGATCTGAGACAGAAGGCGATCAAATCTCTTCAGATGAGTTATATCCTGGATAAAGAGAATCCGGATACACTCAACTATTTGGCCTATCTCTATGCCCTTGAAGGCATCAATCTTGAACAAGCCCTGGAAATGATCAAGAAGGCCTTGATCCTTGATGAAGAGAATTATGCCTATCTGGACACTCTGGCCTGGGTCTATTATCAGCTAAAACGTTTTGATCAATCTCTGGATACGATCATAAGAGCTCGGAGAATCATGGAAGAAGATAAAAAGGTCGATGATGTGGTTTATGAACATATGGGGGATATCTATCTCAAGAAAGGTGACAAACAAAAAGCTGTTTTGTTCTGGGAAAAAGCCTACAAGATAAATCCAAGAGATGATCTGAAAGAAAAGATCCAAGGAGGGAAGAAAAATGATTAAATATTTTCTTTATATATTATTGGGTTTAACCGCTGGTACATTAAGCGGACTGTTGGGTATCGGGGGAGCTGTTATTATTATCCCCAGTCTTATATTCCTTTTCGGACTTGAACAGCATATGGCTCAGGGAACGACACTGGCTCTGATGATCCCTCCTATCGGGATCTTTGCGGCATGGACATACTATCAGCATGGTTATGTGGATCTTGTGATCGCGTTGTTCATCTGCCTGGGATTTTTTATAGGAGGCTTTATCGGAGCCAAAGCCGCTGTTGTGATCAACCCTCTGATCCTGAAAAAGATATTTGGATTTATGATGCTTTTAGTCGCGATTCAATTGATCTTTTCAAGATGATCTGACATCGGCCAAGTTTTACAGCTTTAAATTCTTTTTTAATTCTTCACTGATAACCGGAACAAAGATCTTTACAAGTTTAGGATCGAACTGCCTGCCGGCGGCTTTCTGGATGATCTGCAATGCTTTGACCGGAAGATAGCGTTTTTTATAAGGTCTTTCAGAAACCATGGCGTCATACGCATCAGCCAGAGAGATGATCCTGGCGTAAAGGGGGATCTGTTTTCCTTTTAATCCATCAGGATACCCCGGGTATCGGCCGTGTGTTTTACCATCCCAGCGTTCATGATGATGCCTGACCGCTAAAAGTATTTTTTTAGGAAGATCAAATTCTTTTAAAAGGTGATACCCTCTAACAGGATGAAAACGAATAATCCGATATTCGAATTTATCAAGTTTATTCTCTGATTCGAGAATCTTGTCCTCTACAAATATTTTTCCAATATCGTGAACGATCGCCGCCACCCACAATAGCGGGATCTCGTCCTGTCCTATTATCTTCTCCTGAATGAGGCGGGGGATCATTATATCGATCAATCGTTGTACCCGGGAAGAATGGAGAAGGGTGACCTGATCTTTGTTCTCCATGATCTCAATAAGGGTCGGTATGATATGTTCATGCAAACCGGCATAGATATTATGGTTCTCTTCTTGCTCTCTTTTTGCTTTTTTAGACTTGGTCATGGCCTGTTAAACTCTAGGATATTATATTATTCGGCATCATAAGGTGAAAATCCAGAATAATAATATTAAGAAAATTGAAGGAAAAATCAATATATTTCTTGCCCCCTAGAAATCGCTATGCGATTTCAGGCCCCATGGAATGCAGAGCATTCCCGGGACCAAGGCCCTGGGGAGACCTGGTCTCCCCGGGAATTACTTTAATTCCTGTGGGTGGATGAACAATATTTAAGAAAGATTTCAGAATGCATTTTTAAGGATCCGAGTACCCTCCTGGGATCCTTTGAAGAAATCCCCAATTTGTAATTTATAATAATATTTTATTAATCCTTTTTTCCCCTTTTGTTATCTTTATATATAGCACGATGATTAAAAGAAGACAGATCTTGAAAAGATCGATTATCTTGCGCGGGGAGAGAAGGCTACGATAAAGCCATTCCAGGTGAAGATCCCTTACCCAGACGGGAGCTCTTTTCTTATAACCGGAAAGAATATCAAAACTCCCTCCAACACCTATGATCATGATAGCCTGGATCTTTTTCCAGTTTTCATAGATATAATTTTCCTGTCTCACAGAGCCCATTCCTACTATCAAAATATCAGGTTTCAGAGTTTTTAAATGTTTGAAAAGGGTTATCTTATCTCCTTCACTGAGATATCCATAGGCTCTTCCCTTGATTTTGAGACGGGGGTATTTTTTTTTAATATTTTGAAAGGCTTTTTCTATGACCGGTTGTTTACCTCCCAGAAGGAACACGGTGAACCCCTTGCGCTCTGCCATCCGGAATAACTGACATAAAAGATCAATGCCTGGAAAGATATCTATTTTTTGATTGAATAACCTGGCGATAAGAGAAACGCCAATCCCTTCCGGAATGATAAAATAAGAATTATGAACGGCTTTACGGAAGTTCCTGTCAACAAAATAATGAAATAACATAACTGAATTTAGCGTTATAACAGAGAACTTGTTTTTTTGCCGGATAGATCGGGTCAGATGATCCGTTATTTTATTCTTTTCATGAACCAGATCAATCCCCAGAAGAGTCAGTTTTTTCATGAAGGATTACCTTTTTCAGGCAATACATCAATGATTCGATGATCGATCAATTTTTTACTGTGATAGATCCGTAAATTGAACTTTCCCGTGCCGATCTCCCTCAGATTAATAATGATATGATTGGTTCCCTTATGGATATCGAATGATTTCTTATAAAGGGGCATATCGGAAAAATCCTGTGTTAATTCACTTATGAGGACCTGTACTTTGAGAGATTTTTCTGAAGAGGACAGCAATGTTATGATCAATTTTTCGGACATTTTTTTTAGTATATATTTTTTATTTGAATTTTCAACTCTTATTTTTATGGGACCGGCACAGGCAAAGAAAAAACTATAAAGGATAAATAAAATAAATATCCTTTTATTCATTATGATGAATAATCCTAATTTTCATGTAAAAAATCACGATATTCTTCAGGGGAGAGAAAAGAATTGACCTCTTCCATGTTTTCAAGTCTTATTTGGACCAACCATCCTCTGGAATAGCAGGAGTCATTGACCAGTTCCGGATTGGTGAACAGATCTTCATTGACCGATATGACATTACCGTTCACAGGAGAATAGATCTCGGTAACGGTATTTTCAGATTCTACAGACCCATATCCCTGATCTTTAAAAACATTATCCCCTTCTTCAGGAAGATCGATAAACAGGATCTTTCCCATTTTATCCTGTCCAAAATCAGTGATACCCAGGGTCACTATATTCCCTTCAATTTTTAGCCAATGGTGGCTTTGAGAATATAACAGGTTGTCTTTTACTTCCACCATATTCTTTTTTCTCCGCCTCCCTTTTTTCAGGATTTAAATCCTTGCAGAGTTATAATAACTGAAAGGATTGAAATAACTTATAAAGTGAAAATAAAATGTCAAGTTTTTTGAAAAAAATGCAAAGCATTTTTTTCAGTTCGAAGTTCGAGGTTCAAAGTTCGAAGTTTTATATCTTTTATTCTTTAATTTCGAACTTCGAACTACTTTGCTCCACAGGATGTGGGGCGAAGTTTATACTTGACCTTTTAATTGCTTACCCCTAATATAAAACAATCATGAAAGAACTGTTATTGATCATGGCGCCGCCTTACTGGGAAAAATTACCGCCTGCCGGAATCGGATATTTAGCAGAGTATTTGAAACGCCGGGGGAAAAAAGTCTTTTTTTATGACCTGAATATTAGGATTTTTCATGAGCTGGATCAGGCGTTTCATAAGGACTGGACCATCAATACCTCGTATACAGGCGAAGAATTTTTTAATCTCTGTTTTAAACGATTTAAAGAAGCGTTTCAACAGATCACCTTGATCATAAGAAAAAAAAAGATCAGTCATGTCGGTTTTTCCGTCTTGAAGAGCAACCGGGTATTCAGTATAAAATGTGCGGAATTTATCAAAAGGACTTTCAGTTCTATAAAAGTGATCTTTGGCGGTCCCGAAACCTTTTCCATGGAGCAGGAGCTGTATCATGATAATGGTGCTATTGATCATTTCGTTATAGGGGAGGGTGAAAGGGCTCTGCTGGGAATTATAGAGGAAAGAATAAAGGATAAAAAGACCAAGTTTCTGGAGTTGCCTAAAGGGAAAGGAGGAGTCGATTTTTTCCCCAGGTATGAAGATTTTATGCTGAACATGTATCTTAAAAAGCAAAGCCTGCCGGTTGTATCAAGCCGGGGTTGCCTTTACCAATGCCGATTTTGTACGGAAAGGATGCTTTTCAGGACCTTTGGATCAAAAGACCCCCGTCTTGTTTTCGAGGAGTTACAATATCACTATGAAAAAAATCATATCAGACATTTTGTATTCTATGATTCCATATTTAACGGGAATTTAATCCACCTTGAATCTCTTCTGGATTTGATCATACAAAATCATATTGATATTACCTGGGAGGCTCAGATAGCCATAAGAAATGATATGCCGTTAACGCTTTTAAAAAAGTTGAAACGATCGGGATGTGTTAATCTTTTTATCGGGCTGGAAAGTGCTTCCGACAGGATTTTAAAACTTATGAACAAGGGTTTTCGTATGGATGAGGCCATTGAATTTTTTAAAAAGTTAAAACGGTCTGATCTTTCTTATGAGATCAGCCTGATCGTGCATTTTCCCGGTGAAACAGATGAAGATTTTGCCGAGACGCTGCGTTTTATACGGGACCAAAGGGATCTGGTGAACAGGATCGCCCAGGTAAATACTTTCAAGAATTATCCCGGATTGGATGTGGAGATCCCTTTTGATTATTCTGCAGGGGAAGGCGAAAGAAAAGTAAACGCTCTTGTCAGGGTATTAAATGA
>JAFGFC010000153.1 GCA_016931325.1 Spirochaetota bacterium
GTTCCAGATAATAATGCTCCAGTCCTTTAAAATAAAAACTTTTCGACTGATAGATCTTCAGATAGGATTCGAACAGCATTTCTTTTAATTCATCATTCAGTTGTTTGTTCTTTATCAAGACATTCCATTGCAGGACCGCTTCGCTGTATTTTTTTTGAAGAAAGAATTCCTTACCCTTTTCAAAATGGATCTTGAATTCCTCATCAGACAGGCGGTTGGTGACAGATGTCTGGACCGCTAAAACTGGTTCCGCCAGGAATAAAAAGGCAAGTGCTATAAATATAAAATTACTCCTTTGATAATCCATTATTCTTGTTGATCCTGATAATATTTTTTACCCTTCTGAAGGATCTCCTGCGCCTCCTTGATCCTTTCCAGGACATCAGGATTGTCCGGATCGATCTCGAGGACTTTGTTCCACTGCTCAATGGCTTTTTCTATTTCCCCCTGCACAAAAAAGGATATGCCGTGATAGTAATAATACTCTGCCAATCTCCTTTTTTCCAACGGAAGAGGCTTTCTCAATGAAAGCCGTTCGAATTTCGTGCTGAGAGATAAATTATTCAGATATCCCAATTCGTCATGGGCGGCCAGTCCGTAATCAAAGACAGTCAGAAAAGAACCAAACCTTTTCTGAAATCCGACCCCAATGGTAAAAGCGCTGGTATCATACCCCAATCTGATCCCTCCCCTGACAAAGATCATGCTTTTGTAAACGTATTCCACGCCAAAATTGACACGCCAGTCACTGTCAATGATACTGCCAAAATTATAGATATTTTTATTAATGTCAAATAAAAAGTAGGTATGCCACCATACAGGATAAGCGACGCCGATTTTCAGCTTTCGGGGCAGACTGTCAGGAGCCGATGTGAGGCCGATATTCTGCAGGCTGGCGCCGAGTTGCAAATTTCTGAGATGAAAATTTTTTATTTTTGTCAAAGGGATCTTGCCTATCCTTATCTTCTCCCATTGATACTGGACCCCCACATCCAGCCCCAGAGACGATACAGAAGTCAGGTCACTGTCATCCAGAGAATAACTCTGATGATTATACTTAAAATTCACGCCATAACTTATTTTATACTTTTCATCCCTTCTGGCAAAACCCAGAGAAAAGATGTAATCGCTCACATTAATGGTCCCGGCTATTTCACCCCAATCATTATGATTACCGAAAGAGGGCACGCTTAAAAATTTCAGGCTGGCGGCAAAAGTGCCAATATCCTGAAAGGGCATGCCAAAAGCAAAATATTGAATCGAAGTATCAAAAAGCCAGTCATAATAGACAAAGACAAAATGTTTCTGCTTTAAATGAGAAATCCCGGCGATGTTCAGTTCATACCCGATAAGGTCTTTGACACGCCCGCAATAGGCTCCCCCCAGTGAATTGACCCTGGGATCAACCTCGATCTCCATTAATTGACTGGTAGTTGTGCCGACATAGTCACTGTGCTTGGAATAAGACCGTTCTGAAGTTAACATAAAAATAACCAGTGCGAAAATAAGGCCTTTGAAAATGTCTTTCCTGCTGGATCGTTTCTGGCGCATACCTTTATCTACTATTAATTTTCGAACAGTAAAGGGCCAAAATATAAAAAATTCAGATTTCATGACATGTATTTAAATTGCAAGAATTATGCCAAAAACACGTTAAACATCAGTTCCTCAGGTAAAAAAAGAGTGTTTTTATGCTTATTTTAAGGATATAAAGAAGAAAAGAAGAAGGTCGATAAATAATACAATGCAATAAATTGCATATATATTCCAGTGTAAATATTTTTATCATTCTTAATGAAAAAATTATACATTATCATCCTTTGAACTGAAAAAATATCTTGAAATCACTTGTCATTCATTAATTTACCTTTTCCCGGTTCAAATAGCATTAAATTTTCTGATTTTTTCATACTTATAATGAATATCCTTTTGTCCCGGTCCAATAAAAATAATTCAATCATACACGTTCAATCACTTAACCACTAATACTTTGAACACCTCCTCAACATCATCAAATTGCATTTTGATAAAGTAAATTCCCACACCAACGGTCTGTCCATAATCGTTCTTACCGTCCCATACAACCGGTGGCTGTATGCCTGCTGTTTTTGTTTCATCTACAAGAGTTCTCACCTTATCTCCTTTCATATCATAAACCGCAATGAATACCGGTCCTGCCCTTTCCAGTTCATATAAAAGGGTTGTTTGTGGCTTGGAATCATCAAGCGGGTAAAGGATGGAATTCAAAAGGTTACCTTTTTCCCTGTACTGGTAGGACCTCACAACATACATAAAGGCACTGTATGACGGAGCCGCCAGGCGATAAACCACCTGGTTATCTGTTTCAAAGATAAACTCCACCAGCGCTCCGTGTATTATATCCAGATCGTTCCCTGGTATCACACCAGCCCACTGTCCATTCTGTTTTGTCATGATCACCCGTCTATCCAGAGGATTCACATTGGAGCTTCCATCCGGCTGCCTGTTAACATCATAATACATATCCACCTGACCGGAAACGGGTTCATTCAACAGCTGGATATAAACGGTGACATCCAGATCACCCAGATTTTCCGATCCATCCAGTTTGGTCGCATTATGAACTCGGTCCGTGGCAAAGATATAGATCACCCTGTTCTGTATGGGCATGATGATGGTATAATCCATACTTCCCCATGCTGACAGATTCGTGACGGTTTTAGGCACAGCCCTTATGGTGATCTTATCCGTATAGACTGTTGTTGTAGGCAGAATGGGTATTATCTCTTCTATGATGAGATATGCCCTTTGGTCCGGTCCAAGAACGATATCATTGGTCAAAAGAGGTTCTGCAGGATCCAGAACCCCATTTTCATTCGTATCGCTGTACACTTTCAGGGTATACCCTGTAATGTTGGTGGCTATGATCTGAACTGTATTGCTCATGTTGCCGTAATTGGATACCTTGTGTGAGAATGTAATGGTCTGCCCTTCCTGTACAGATCCCGTATTGGTGGGTGAAATAATGATAAAAGAGAGATTGGTAACAGTAAGGATATTGGTGTTGCTAATGTATCGATTAGTGTAAGTGGCTGCGGGAGAAGATCTATAGGAGGCTATGGCTTTGTTGGAAATAAGCGTACCGGCAGGAGTGGCCGCGTACATATTTCCTGCAAGGCAGAATACAAGGAAAAATCCAAAAATCAGGCTAAAAAGCTTTGTTCTGCCTTTCTCCTTTAAACCAGCCAGATTCCAAGTAGAATTTTCTTTAGATTTTCGCTGGCTTAAAGTTTTATGTATGACCCTGAAAGTCATTACATTTAAGCCTCCTCAATCTAGTCACAACCCTCATGGTATCCCTTGAAAGAAGGTGATCAACCCTTGCTTTCCTGGGATGTTATACTGGAATATCCAATGATGAGGGTCTCACACAATACAGGTAAAAGTTATATCAGCCAGCGAAAATCTTATCTCAGAACAGCCTTAAAAAATACTGTTCCCGATGCGCCTGTGGGAACAGCATTCCCGTAATTGAACCGCACTCGTCCGCCAACATTGGTGTACCCTTCAAGATTCCAGGAACCTACGCCATCGTCTGCGGGACCGTCACCCAGGGCATTGGCTGCTGTATAGTTCCCGGCTGTAGCCTGCTGCCGTGAAATGTCAACATAGCGCAGCGTGCCGGCACTGTATTCAAGATCTGATGTCAGATCGTCCTGAATGGTAAAGTCATACGCAGACCCGCCTCCTGAATTGGTCCAGTTCACAGCAAATGTGAGTTCTGAACCGGGAGCGAAGTCATTGCCGCCGCCGCCCAGAGCCATATAGGTCGCTGTGTTGGTCACATGACTTGTTTTAACCAGTTCGATATAGGGACCCTGAACGATCGTAATGGTCAGTCTGGATGCGTTCGTGGGACCGGCATACTGAATGCCGTTGAACCCGGTATAGAATGTGTAGGTGGAAAATCCGGAATAATTGGACACTATCGCCTGGAATGTATTGGTTCCGGAAGAATTGTCCGCGGCATTAGCCGAAGGTGTTACCGCAAAGAAAAAGTAATTGGTAGCATCTTCAGACAGAGACAGACTGTTTATGACCGTTACTTCTCCGGCCTGATGGGTACCATCCTGGTTTGTATCTTCGATGAACTGGGCTGTCCAGGCCGCACCGGAAGAGCCGCCATAGAGAAACCCAGAACTTGAAAGATTAACCACAACTGTACTGTTACCTTCATTATAGACCTGACCAACATGATAGGTAGCCACACTGGGAGAGGTATAGAGTGTGCTGGTCGTGGTCGCTATGAAGTAAGTACCGTAGATGGTATCCACGTTCCTGAAATTGGTACCCTGCGTATCGTTGGTGGATAAAGTTCCACCGGAATTGGAATACGTTGCGATTGCCCTGTTGGTAATGCTGGTACCACTGAGAGTATCAATCGTAGAGGCAACCGCCATAACAGGGAGGCTCAAGGCCAGCCCTATTATCAAAAGAAACTTTAACCGTTCCATTTGTTTAAACCTCCATAAAATTAAATTATTTTTGGGAAACCTCCTTTTCAAGAAACCAGGGCTTTTCCCAGAAAACCCTGCTTCCTTTTGCCTCATAACATACACATCACCTCCTGACTTACCGATGTAATTAAATATCCTGTAACCGCCCTTAGAAATTGTCCTTAAGACAATTTCAAGGGTTTGGTCCCGGAAATTCTTTTAGAATTTCTCGGGAAGCCTTGAGGCTCGGTTGGCTCTGCAACCGGGCCTTCAGGCTCGGAGATTTTTAATATTTAAAAGACCATGATCTCCATGATCTGAACGAACAGCCATTTCTTATGCTTGTTAAAGACCTGGCTTTCCTTTTTCACTTCCATTTTAACATACCGCGCTTTTTTCTGGCAGTTGATCCGGTTATACACAATAGGAGACCCCTTCTCGCCTCTTATGCCCTGTCCGGTGCCGGCGTCAATATGCTCCTGCACAATCTCCCAGTTCTTTTTATCCCGGCTGGTATAAAGGGCATAATCCCGGCTGTAAGACAGGGCTCTCCAGTATACTTCAATCGCCTTGACCGAACGGACCTGTCCGAGGTCAATGATGACATACTGGGATTCTTTTGCTACCGGTCCTGAAACGGCCATGCTGTTAAAATAGTTCAATCGTCCGTCCGTTATCCTCTCCAGAACAGGAGATTTCTTATCATAATAAGGGTCATCCTCCAGATAATGGATAAACGTACCCTCTGCCTTTTTACTCAAAGCCTTGTTCCACCTTGCGGTCTTGAACTGTCTGATGGGACTTTTCACGGATTTGCCCTTTTCATCCTTGCCTTCTATGACATAGTAATAGGATGTATCCGGTTTCAATTTTTTCAGGATGAATGTACCTGATGAATCCATCTTATCAGCCTTGTGCTCCACATAGTCTGTTTTAGGTACCTCGACATATTTCAGGGTCGTCCATACCGGTTGAGTAAATGCCCAGCCGATTTTAGCCGAATCTTTTGTTATATCGATGATTTGATTAATGATAATATCAAGGTCAGGGATGCCTTCGGTTCTGAACTGATTGACAGGCGATACGATCTTGTGATCCTTTGTGGAAGCCACAATAGCGAAATAATAGATGGTTCCTTTTTTAAGATTTCCCAGGTTCAGTGAATGACTCTTTTTAACAGAAACATCATAAGAGATACCGAAAAGCTCGCTCTGATTCACCCCGTATTTGACCATGCCCTGGGCCGGCAGGGACGTCTCCCATTCAATGATGGCCCCGTTCTCTGAGACCTTTTTGATCCTGATATCCTTGAAGAAGAAATCCCAGGCTGACTCCTGAGATAAAATAAAAAAAGGATTGAATAATAACATCACCAACATGAAAAGTACGGTCAGGCCCAATCTTTCCATCCTTTCTTCCAATCTCATTATTTCTCCTTTTGTTTATTTGAGATAGACTTCAAATTTTAATGTTCCCGCATCAGAAGGTCCCACATTGGTCACAATGGCTGTCACGCCTCCCGGGGTTGAAACATTATAGTCGGCCGGATCTGAATCATCCGCATCAGAAACAGACAGGCCGTTGAGGACCATGGAGTTCGAATTATAGACCTGGTTGGGAGGGATAATATCAGATATCATTAAATTTAAAGCTGTTCCTGATCCTTCATTGGTATAGTAAATTGTATACGTCACTTTCGCTCCGGGCACAAAATCCGAAGCTGCGCCACCGAGTTGAATGTAAGACGTTGTATTGGTAACATAAGAGGTCTTTGAGAAAGTGATAACAGGCGGACCTCCGGAGATTATCTTCAGATCATTGCTTCGCCCTGTAATAAACCGGGAGCTGGCCAGAATATCGATCGTCTCGACAGTATCATCTCTTACGGATAAGGTGATCACACCCGCATCAGCAGAAGCAAAAGTATAAGTAGCACGGTCTGTCCCGGCTCCACCGTCGGTAAATACCCCATTAAAGGAATAGTTATTTGTCCAGGCGATGTTGTTCACATCACCGGTCGTGTCCAGGGTCACTGTTTCGGTATAATTGGTAATGGTGGAACCATTTGTATTGCATACTTTTACGATCACCCGCTCCCATTGGGACTGATTGGCTGATCCATCATGCAGGATCACGAATTTCGTCGCGATCAGAGCATTTCCTGTCCTCATGGGGAAGGAATAACCGGGTGAGTTCTTTATAGCCACATATGTATTCAGGATCATGTCTTTCGCTGTTATGCTGTTTGTGGTTCGCAAGTTCAACTGAAAGTTCGTGGCATAGACCGTGGGAGATATGGTCACCTTGACATTAACAGTAACGGAGCTCAGGTTAGGCACAAAAACAGGACTGGATGCCAAATCAAGGAAAATATTGGTGCCTGATGATTCAATGGTCGTGTCAGAAAGATAGACCGTCGGGCCTTTCTGGATAACCACTTTTGAGATAACACTGTTCGGCACAATGCCACTGCCTGATTTGTCCTCAACAATAAGATTGAGTTCTGTGATCTTTATATCATTGACACTGGCATTCGTGCTGAAAAAGAATAATCTGGCTGCTATAACATTGGTCTGATTCCTCTCAACATACGTCGGCATACTGTTTATAAGACCGATATTCACCTCTTTGGCCTGGAGATTAGTCTGGATAACAGCGTGCGAGGTCCTCATGGGAAAGTCATAGCCGATATTGGTTGTCACATCAATGGATGTTTGAGAGCTCTTATCCCTGGCTACCACATCTGTATCTGTGTTCAGGTTCAATTGAATAGAGGAAGCCGAGGCTGTGGTGGATATATCAATAATGAGCCATACGGTTTTAATCGAGCTGGCATTGACAGGTATGGGAGTGGATGTCATGTCAATATTCACAACCGAGCTGGCCGGGATAGTTGTGAGATTCTTATAGGTAGTGCTGCCGTCAGTGACCAATATCCTTGAAATGGCTGTATTGGCATTAATACCCGTATTATTGCTGTTTTCTGTGGTTATCTTGAGAACAGTGACTTCGTCATGATTAGTTCCGCCATTATCGTTCTGCATGAAAAGGGTCATGGCCGTTATAGATGACTGGCCCCTGTATACAATGACAGGCATACTGCCGGAATAACCTATTTTTAAATCTTCGCCCAGGACAGTAATATCAAGGGTTTTATCGGCACTTTGAGGTACAATAGTATCATCCGGGTACCAGTCATGGTCCGGGTCATTATTCTCAGCCCTCATGGCAAAGGAATTTATCCCTATAGTGGCATAATTGGACACACAGATAGAACCAGTATTGCCATAACTGATCTCAACCTGAGCTCCGGGTACAGCATTTTTAAAACTCACCTTTATAAAATGATTACTGCAGGTTAAAGCATCCGTTGTTTCCAGTGTCATTAACGTCACGTTTTTGATATAGACATAACCGTCGTCAGTACTGTTCGTTGAGGGATAGGCCCAGCCGTGGGGGATCTGAACGGTCATGGTCCCGTTGGACATATAGGAATTGACTGTATAGAATATAGACCAGGGCTTGCCGTAAGTCTTATTAAGATAGACATTGGAAGAAGGAGTGATATAACCGCTACCGGCTGAGGGGTCCACATAAACCACAATTTTACGTGGATATGAAGCAGACGAAACATTACCGGCCTTATCCACGGCCACGGCCCAGATAAAGTTTGTTTTCGGGGGTGTATCTGTTAAGAGCGCAATAGCATTGGCTGTCCAGTCTCCATCCCCGTCCACCTGAACATTGGACTGATAGGATATATTGGTACCCCCTGTGGCCTGAGAACTGTTATAGACATGGACAAAGATATTCTGTTCCGCCGAACCTTTTACCTGTATGACGCTTTCTGATGTGGGGCTGCCCGGCTGATCGACCGTGGGGGCTGCCGGAGGTGATGTATCAATGAAAAATGTAAATTCAATATTCGGATTGGGATCCTGCAAGGTGCCTCCTGCATCATAACCATCCCTGATGCTGATCGTGGCTTCGCCGTCATTGGAAGCCACAGTACAGGTGCCGATCCATGTATTCCCGACAAAGGATGTTTCGGTAATATAATATTCGCTTCCATTCACCACATATTTAACACTAACATTGGAAGACGTATTCATGTTCTCGCTAAAATCCACGATAAAAGTGACCCGGCCTTTTCTCGCATAATATTCAGAATCCACATCCTCCACATTGGTACCGCTCAATATCACATTGTTAACCGTCGGGGCCTGGTTGGTATCCTGAATGGTCATTGAATCCTGATTGACTTCATCCCATACCAGCTTGTATTTTTTCAAGCAGCTGTTATCCTTGTCCGCCACCCATAAATATTGATGATCCGGTGAAAAGGCCAGACCCTGCGCATTATCAATTTCTGATGAAAGGTAAATCCCAAGAAGAGAAGAAAGATTATTATTGTAACGCTCAATTCCGGCTGATGTGGCACAAAAGATATCTCCGAATTGGTCCACTACGATCCCCACATGGGGGGTCCCGGCTGTGTTCACATTGCCCTGTAATACTCCGGAATAATTATAACAGTCTATGGTCCCGTCCACAGCTGAGGATACATAAGCATTGGTCTTGTAATCAATACAGACATCCTCGGCAGAACTGCCCACATCGATCCACCCGCCGGCATTTCTGTAAACGTTCCCGTTATTCTCCCAGCATGTATAGACATTGTCGTTCATATCCACACCCATTCCGTTGAGGTAGTAGTTGTTACCCGGGCCGAATAAACGGGATTCAAACACAGTATTGGTAAAGACCTGAACACTGCCCCTTAAATCCCACCGGCCTCTGTCAGAGATATAGACCCTTCCTGTCGAGTCAACCGTAATACCCTTGGGCGCATTCACCTGACCATCATCAAGGCCGTACTCGGAAATGCTGTATTGGTAAATACCGGAAGAATTAAAAACTTTTACTTTGTTTATGGTCTCGCAGACGACATAGACATTGCCTGAAGAATCTACAGCCACATCATTGGGCGAGATGACATTGTTCTCATCTTCCGCTATGGAATCTTCATAGTTCCAGGTGTTGTTGGTCTCGGCGATCTTCTGTATACGGCTGTTCCCCGCATCCGCCACATACACATAGGTCTTGTTATCTGATGGGTTATAATAGGCTCCGATCCCCAGGGGGTCGGCAAACTCATTATCTCCCGAACCGTAAGAACCAAAAGTGGCCCCCTGCTGGGCTAAAGCGGTATTATACTGTTCTATAAAAGGGTCCCTGATGGGGATCTGACCGGAATCACCGCTGCACACAACATAGATATTATCCTGCGCATCCACGCTGACCCCTGCAATAAATCCGGGGTCCAACACCCCCCATTCCAGCTGAGTCCTGTTGTTATAGGTACCATTGGGATTATGCCGGAATAAATAAAATCTGTCCCACCGGCCTCTTCCCACAATATAGAAATAACCATTGGAATCCATATCAACATCCTTGGGGTCATAGAAATAATCATTCCCCCCGCCGGGAGAAGCGGCCACAGACACAGCACCGCCTGTGTCAATGCGCACCTTGTAGATCACATCATCCCCTTCATCCGCTATATAGATATTTGATGAATCCGAACACATACCGGTTGGCTGATTGAGGTTCGATGCCCAGTTGCTGGAGACCAGGGTCCCTGAGGAATTATATTTTTCTACCCTTCCATAATATGTGTTGGCCACATAAATATTACCGCTTGAATCCACGGCAATGCCTTCAGGATTGTTCGAGACACAGGTGACCTTGAAATCAAAAAGCAAAAGGATCCCTCCAGGATTGAATTTCTGAACAGAGCGGTTCTCTTTATTGATTATATAGATATTGCCGGACGAGTCCAACGCCACATCAGAGGGATAATCAAAGATGATCCCGTTCCCCTGTATGGTGAGCTGATGGTCAAGCTCCAGTTTTAATTTAAATTTTCCCGTATACGTGCCGTTGGTCAGTTCCAGGCCACTGTCCCGTGTCCCCTGCCATGTTGTGGAAAGGGTCGTCCCGGAAAGTACATCGGAATAGAACCTTCTCACCAGGGTTGTCGTGTTGGGCGGTTTGTCGTAGATCTCTATCCGGAGGTCGGTCGCCTTGGTTGTTTGAAGATTTATAACCGTGGCGCTGGGAACAGCCCCCGGCCCCCAGTTGAACGGGTCCGGCGTATTGGTAGGACCCGATGTGAAGGATTCAGCTGAAAATAGTATGCAAGGTGATAATAATAAAAAAAAGATCATGATCATGATAAAACAATTCAATCTGTTATTAAGACCGTGTTCCACGAAAATTAATTTTCCCATAAACGATACTTTACCCATCTTTTTCTTTTCTCTTTTGCACACTCCAAGCATTGATAATTTTCCGGTCAAGCCTCTTCACCTTCTATGACAGGGACGGTTCTTGAAATAAGAACCGTCCCTTTTTCTCTTAATAATATGCAAGAATTATGCCATTTTGATCAAGAGTATGTTTTAATCGTTAATAAAAACTGTATTATTTACGATAAATTGCTAAAAATATAACAATATTACGCTAAAATGGGAAAAAACTATGAAATAACTTGCATAAAATTACTTGATA
>JAFGFC010000019.1 GCA_016931325.1 Spirochaetota bacterium
ACAAACACAAAGGCCGGAATATCAAAGCCAAAAGAAATGAAGATATAATCATGATGCTGATCAATGGACTGAAAGAAAGCACTCACTAATATGACACATTATCAAACAGGTTTCATTTTTTTATGATCATTTTTAGCTTTTTATCAATATTATCGCCTTCAATAATGACTATATAGACTCCGGATCCGACTTTTTTATCACTGTTACCTTTACCATCCCACACTTCGTAATTTCCTGATCCATAATACCGTTCGGGATATTCTTTTATTAAAAATCCTGATGCATTATATATCTTTATCTTTGCGTTGCCGGGCTCCATAATGAGAATCCGGCAGGTATTGTCCTGTGAGATATCAAGATAATTGGGATAGATACCGGTCTGATCATAGGTGATACCATTAGTTGAAACTGTTGAACCGGCCCTCAAACGCCATATGGTCATGTCGTAGTCATCATTCGGGCCGTAACTTGCACCACCGACTAAAATCCTGTCATTAGCATCTATCAGAATAGAATCGCCCTGGTCATCCCAGCCGCCGCCGGCTCCATTATGAAAGACTACCCATCCTTTATCATAAAAGCCTGTATCCAGACTGCCATCCTCATTCAACCTCCATATGACCATATCATCCGCCCCGCCCTTGCTGAAGCCGGTGACCAGTATCTTATTGTCCCTGTCCAGGGTCAGATCATATCCTCTATCATCTGTTCCGGCACCACCGGCATTATGATGAAGTATAAATCCTTTGTTTGTGGTGCCGAAATTCGTATCGATGCTCCCGTTGTCATTGTATCGCCAGACCACCATATCCATGTCGAACGCCGCCTTATAGCTATACCCGCCGATCACGATCCTGTTGGATCGATCGATGGCAATGCCTGTTCCCACATCCGTAAGGCCTCCGCCGGCAGCATTAACATGCACGACCCAGCCTTTATTGCTAAAGCTTGTATCAAGGCTTCCGTCTATGTTATATCGCCACAGACCCATATCCCCGCTCAAGGATCCGCTTATCACGATCCTTTCATTAGTATCAAAGGTAGCGGTTATACCTGAGGAAAGAAGATGAAAAGATGTCCAGCCTTTATTACTGAAACTGGTATCAAGAGTACCGTCTTCATAGTATCGCCAGATGGTTAGAACGGATTCCGCTCCGTTATGACTGGCCCCGGCCACTACGATCTTGTTGCTTTTATCGATTAAAACAGCATAGCCAACATCATTATCATTCCCGCCGGCTGCGCCATTATGGAAGACCCACCCCTGACCGTTAAAACTGGTATCCAGAGAGCCGTCTTCCCTGAATCGCCAGATCGTCATATCCCAATTGCTGCCTCCACGGATACTACGGCCGGAAACCACGATCCTGTTGCTCCTGTCAATGACCACATCTTCACCAATATCACCGGCATTTCCCCCGGCTGCATTGTCATGAACCACATAGCCCTTGTTGCTGAATGTCAGATCGAGGCTCCCATCTTCATTATATCGCCATACAGCCAGATCCTGAAAATTGCCGGATGTGTATCCTGCGGCAACGATCTTTCCGTTTGAATCAATGGTAATGGCATAAGCCTGTTCATCATCATCCAGGCCGCCGGCATTACGGTGCGAAACCACACCATCTCCGTCAAAGGCCGGATCCAGTTCCCAGGCATAATTTGCTGTTGTTAAAGATAAAAAGAGTAATATAAAGAGAAATAAAATTTGTTCTTTAAGTATCATATTAGACGTAAAATAATATACCCATATATATGCTCTATTTCAATAATTATTTCAACAACCCACAGGACGTGGGGAGTGTCGAATCCTCCAAGGAGGGATAGGATTCGACCAATAACAGGATGTAGGTCGGGGTCAAATTTTTACCATCCATGGTAAATTTGACACTCCATGCATCCTGCATGTCGTCAAATCTGCCAGGAGGGCTAAGATTTGACCACAATGTTTTTCTAACAATACAAAGTATTGAGTTCGAGGTTCGAAATTAACAGAGGAGCCTAAAGGCTCCTCTACATTATTGGCAGGACAATTCAATGGTATAATTTACTGGTAAATCAAATTAAGTTGCGATATATTATTAATATAAAAATATTTGCTGTTATTTTTCCGGCCAGTAGTGTATTTTTTCAGGTAAAAGGAGTGTACTATAAACAAATTTATTTTAGTCATAATTTCTTTTCTTGGCTTTTTTCAACCTGCCCTGGCTGACGACGATCCCCATGCGACGGGCTGTAATCTTCCTACAGCCGAGCAGATCGAATGGGAAAAGAAGAATATGGTCGTTTTGAAAAAGGTCAAACCCAATAAACTTTATCTGGAACGGCTCAATAAATGGAGAAAATTAAAAGGATTAAAACCAGTAGACAATATTGTCCCCGCGCCTTTTGGAAAAGAGATCAATGCAGAAGATTATATTATTGAAAATAACATCAAAGGTTTTAAAAGCAGGGATCCTGTTGTCAAGGCGGGACTGCCCTCTTATGTTGACAACAGTACTCTGCAATATTTTCCTCCGATCAGAACACAGGGCAGTATCGGTTCCTGCGCCTGTTTCTCCACAACTTATTATCAGATGACCCATATGGTAGGATTGCTGCGAGGATGGGATAATAAGAATGGCGACAATAATTACAAGTTCTCACCCCGCTTTACCTACAACATGGTGAACGGCGGGTCGGACAGCGGTTCCTTTCCGACCGATGCCTATGCGATCATGTTAAAGCATGGATGTGCCACATGGCAGCAGTTCCCCTACTTTACCAGTGATGCCCAGGCCACGAATTACAGGCAGTGGTGCATGGACCCGGCTGCCTGGCGCAGCGCTATTTCCTGCAGAATGGACCAGAGCGGGAGCGTATTGAATTTACATACAGAAGAAGGGCTGGAGCAATTAAAACAGCTTTTGGCTAATGGTTATGTTCTTGTCTACAGCACCTATGTTAATTCCTGGCAATATACCACGATCAAAAATGACCCGGGCACAACAGCGGATGATGCCTTTGTGGGAAAAAGTGTATGCCACTGGGTCAATGGGACAGCCGGAGCGCATTCCATGACGGTGGTGGGGTACTGTGATGATATCTGGGTGGATGTGAATGACAATAATATCATTGATGCGGGTGAGAAAGGGGCTTTCCGCATTGCCAACTCATGGGGTACAGGCTGGGGAGAAAGCGGGTTCAGGTGGTTTGCCTATGACGCCATAAAGCCTGTATCGGGTATCAGTAACGCGCCTATTACGAACCGAAGAGAAGGATGGTGGAGCCGTAAGGCCTACTGGATCACAGCCAGAAACAATTACAGTCCCAGATACCTGGCGGAATTTACTCTGCATCATGCGAAAAGAAGCGAGCTCCTTGTGAGGCTTGGCATATCCTTTGAGGACAGCGCTTTTCCTTTCACCTACTGGTATCCCAAGGCTCTCTGGTATTCCGGCGGAGAATACGCTTTTGACGGCACAACAACTCCGGTGGATGCCACGTTTTACTTTGATTTTACGGATATCGCTTCAGAAGGAGCCAGGCGTTTATTTCTGGGAGTTTATGACAGAACCTCAGGATCATCCAATATTATAAAAAGTTATAAATTTATCTATGCGCCGACAAATTTTACGCTGGTATGCAATCAGGTGCCCCGTACCAATGATAATGATGATATTTGGCTTTATATAGAAGGTGATCCGACTCTGCCTGTTACCACAGCCACACCGGATGCTGGCTCTTATTTTGAAACAGTTGATGTAACCCTTACATCTGTGGATGATGAATATGCCCTGGAGGGTCTGTATTATACCCTGGATGGGTCTGATCCCAAACTCTCTGCGACAGCCGTGGCTGCGGCTTCACCGGCTACTGTTTCCATTAATTCAAGCTGTTATCTGAAATATTTTGCCAGGAATATCCTGGGGCTGGAAGAACATACCAGATCCAAAAAATATACGATCCTGAAAGTCCCTTCGGAATCTGTGGGGGTCTACAATACCCACTGCAATCTGTCCCGGCAAGAATTTATTAAAATCATCATGAAGGAAGCCGGTAAATACCATGTCAGGATATTCAGTCTGTCAGGCAATCTGGTCAAGGATTTTGGGAACAGGAACTATGAAGCTTACACTATCCTGGAATGGAGAGGCGAGCAGGATGAGCTTTCAGACCACGCGGGGCCCGGCATTTATATTGTGGTAATAAAAAATGGTGACACTGTTCACCGGTTCAAGGTTATGATCATCATGTAGGTAATTTTTACATGAAATTTATGGATAAAAAAATACTCTTTTTAACAGGTCTGTTGCTTTTATCTGCACCTCTTCTCTGTGGCCCGATCGTTGAAATGAACAGCCTGGATGGAAAAAGCATTTCTCTGTCAGGTTCCTCCGGCGTTGTCGAGGAAAATATCTCATCTCTTTATTTTAATCCTTCGGGACTGGGATATATGAAAGGCCTTGAAGCGGGTGTGAGTTATTTATTATGGGTGGAGTCAAGTTCCTACATGTCCCTGTATGGAGGACTGCCTGTGTCTGAAAAATTATCACTGGGATGTTACGTGACCCTTTTTTCCATTGACCCGTTCCCTGATATTGATGATGAGGGGAATCAAACCGGCCTGCTCCATTCGAATGATACGATGATAAGCCTGGGGCTTGGGTATCAGTGGGACAGTTTCCATGATATCAAACTGGGTGTGGCTTTGAAATATCTGCGAACAGAACTGGATGAGTCTACAGGCACGGGTTTTGGCATGGATCTGGGTATCATGACAAAATTCAGTATACCTTCTATTATAGGACAAAAAAAGGAGAACCTGTCTGTCGGGCTGTCGTTCCAGAACATCGGATGGGGTCAGACCTATGACAGGGACGCCAGTTCTTTGCCTTTGACACTGCGGTTGGGGATCGCTTATGAATTCTTATTCTATAAATATCTGAGCAGTCAATATTATATGGCCTATAAGAACAGTTCCCTGGAATTAGACGAGCTGACCAGCGGCTTTGAGTTCGGCCTCTTTGAAATGATCATGATCAGAACCGGTATCAAATGGATTGGCCGGTCAGAAGATTCCTTTAACCTGGGACTGGGAGTAAAGTACAGGATCTCTCAATTTGACCTTCGCCTTGATTATGGTATTGTTCCCTTGAATGATCTGGGGACATCCCATACCTTGAGCCTTCTTATTAAAGTACAATAAAAAAGCATTCATTCTTCTTGACTTTTGTCAATATATGCTTATATTGGCATATATGTTAAATGAGATCGAAAAATACAAGGTCCTGGGTGAACAGACACGTTTCAGGATCGTCATGGTGCTGCTGAAAGCCTCTAAAGAGCTGTGCGTATGCGAGCTGGAGGATATTTTAAATGTTCCTCAGTATAATGTCTCCAAGCACCTGTCCCTTTTAAAGCACGCCGGATTGTTGGAAGAAAGAAAAGAAGGTAAACTGCGAATGTACAAAATAAAAGACGATAACCAATTCAACAAGATATTATTTAAAAGCATGGACTCTATAAAGGCCGTATCTGACGAGACTTTGAAACAGGATCTTGTAAATCTTCAAAAGAGACTGGCTCTTAGAAAGAATGACAGGGTGGTTGTGACGAGAAACTGATATTTTTTTAATCTAATATATGCTCATAAGTGCATTTATGCATAGGTGAAAAATGCAAATGAAAGAATCACAGAAACTTCTTCTTATAGCGTTTGTCTTTGTAGGATTTTATTTTATCCCCTTCTCTTCAAGCCGGGTGCATCAAGCGCTCATAGAATCATTTCAAATGGCCCGGGAATATGCCAGGGAGCACGTTCTTCTGTGCCTTGTGCCGGCTTTTTTCATTGCCGGGGCCATTGCCAATTTTGTCAGCCAGGGAGCTGTGTTAAAATATTTTGGCGCTAAAGCCAATAAATTTCTCTCTTATACCGTGGCTTCTGTTTCAGGCTCCATCCTGGCAGTCTGCTCCTGCACGGTCCTGCCACTTTTTGCCGGGATCTATAAGCGCGGAGCCGGTATAGGGCCGGCTACGGCCTTTCTATATTCCGGGCCTGCGATCAACATCATGGCCATTATACTAACAGCCCGCGTGCTGGGGCCCGGGCTCGGGATCGCGCGCGCTGTCGGAGCCATATTATTTGCCTTTATCATAGGGCTATTAATGCACTTCATCTTTATCAAAGACGAAGTAGCAAAAGATCTGTCTATGGAAATTCAGACTGGTATACAGAAGGAAGAAAAACCGCTGGGAAAAACAGCCGGGGTCATCTTTGCGCTGACGGCTATCCTGGTCTTTGCGAACTGGGGAAAATCCGATGGCCGTGGATTGGCAAATTTCATCTATTCAGCGAAATATTATCTTGCCGGTTTCTTTCTTCTTGTGCTGGGATATATGATCATGGCCTGGTTTAAAAAGGAGGAACTGGCCGCATGGGTGGGTTCCACATGGGATCTGGCCAAACAGATATTCCCGCTTCTTTTTATCGGTGTCCTTATGGCCGGGTTCATGCTGGGAAGGCCCGGGCATGAAGGCATCATACCCATGAAAATCGTGGAAACACTTGTGGGCGGAAACAGTATAAAAGCCAATCTTCTGGCGTCTGTGGCCGGCGCGTTCATGTACTTTGCCACATTGACAGAAGTTCCCATCCTGCAGGGCCTTCTGGGTGCCGGAATGGGTCAAGGCCCGGCTTTGGCCATGCTGCTGGCCGGGCCGGCCCTGTCTCTGCCCAATATGCTGGTCATACACAGCGTCATGGGCATGAAAAGAACAGTGACCTATATCTTGCTGGTGGTAAGCATGGCCACGTTGTCCGGCATTCTTTTCGGCTCATTAATAAGTTGATCAAAGGAGGAGAATATAATGGTGATAAAAATCCTGGGAGCCGGTTGTTCCAGATGCGTTAAAACAGCCGAGGTCATTGAACAAACCCTGAAAGAGATGAATATCCAGGCTGAAGTGCAGAAGGTAACGGATCTGAAAGAGATCATAAAATATAACGTTTTGATGACCCCCGCGGTTGTTATTGATGAGAAAGTGAAGATATCCGGCAAGGTCCCTTCAAAAGATGAGATAAAAAAATTTTTATAAAAATCAGCGATTAACTCTCTTCCCTGTAGTCAGGGTCGACGAAACGCAAAACATGATACTTGTTCCGGTCAGGGATCTCAAAACCAAGGTTCTCCAGGGCAAGGATCGCCATGCCGGCTTCGTATCCGGAACTGGTCATAAAGATCTTTTCATGCTCCTTTTTAAACTCTGCCTCTGATGTATCAGTCTTTCCGGCATGCAGATACAGAAAAAGATAATCGGATACAATAGAATTTCCCAACAGGGCCAGCAGAATGGCGGAATAGAAAACGATCGAACTTTCGCTGTCATTGTCCGAAAAGAGCACCATCAGTTCATTCTCAAATTTTGAAAAATCATCGTGATAGGCAAAAGCGCGCAGGGCATTGTTCCTGTCATACAGATCATTATTCCTGTCTTTGATAAAGGTCATTAAAGAAGAGCAGTCCAGCAGGGCCAGTTCCCCGCTTTTATCCGTGTAGTATTCCACTTCCTGGATCAAACGGTGCCGCAAAATATGTTCCGTTCTTTTTACATCCTGCATATAATAAGACAGAGGCCCGGCCTATCCCGGCAGGGCCTCCTTTTTTCATACACCCTGTCATTTTTTTACCGTGACTGATCGGGGGTATATCGTAACGATGCCGGTAACGATCGAGATCAGGAAATCAACAAAAGAGGTCTCTGTCTCGATGGTATAATTTTTCGCGGTACCTGCCATGGCTTTTGTGTCCACATCATTGAGCGGCACCAGGCCGAACAGGATGTACCATTGCTTGGTCACCTGTTCAGTGCCTCCCTGAGCGCCGTTGCCCACAACATGCTGATGAGCCATACAACCGCTGAAAACGATCATAAAAACAAAAGCAAGTCCCAGTGAGATCATTCGTCTCATATTGTCTGTCACCTCCTTTATAATAATCTGATCGAACCAATGGATGATTCAATGGATCGCAGCTGTTCTTTGTAATACTGGAAGGGAATGATATAATCGATCTGGATGATATCTCTGTTCCTGTTAAAAAATAAAAGCTTGTAATTAACGAATTTTGCTGATACGACCTGGAATTGATGAAAATCGATCCCCCGGCTGTAAAACGCGGCGTACCTGATCTTTGAGTCAGGGTAGGCGGCGGCCAGTTTCTCTTTATACTCGTTCACGACCCGGCTGATCTTCCCCGGCTCTTTAAATGTTGAAATAAAGCAAAAGATGCCATCTTTCATATTGATATAGAATTCTTCCAGTTCGATCTGGATCAGGGTATCCTTTTTGATCCTTTCTTTCACCAGACTTTGCTGTCTTTTGGAGATCTTTTCCAGGCCGCGCGGGATCCACACCTGTATCCCCGTATCCATGCTTTCATAGACCTCTTTTAAAAGATTCTTATCCACTCTGAAGGTAACTTCGTTCTTACCGCAGGAGATCAATAAGAGAAAGCAAAAAAACGACAGGAAAGAAAAACTGTTCTTTTCTGACATAGCCACCCTTTTCCTTAGTTCTTCAGGGATCTATCCCTTTGAAAAAGGAATTTCAATCTTTTTTTGCATTTTGATCATCATCAGGAACGGTCTGTATCCCCGTCCACCCTTCGCCGGGCGTGTCCGGGCCGTACCAGTAACATTTTTTCAGCTGCTTTTCGCCGGGATAGGAGCCTTTTTCATGGGCCAGACTCTGGCGACCGGATAGATTCTTTTCTTTTCTGATCTTCAGGTTGCGGGGAGTTCTGATAACCAGATGGATCTCGACTCCGCCTTCCTTGGACCACCACTCGCCATACGTGGCTATAGAAAGCGTATCCTCTTCTAACCGGGTAGCGATCCCGAAATTTTTCACAGCATCTTTTATGTTCATGGGAGACGGCGGGTGGCCCATAAAACTTAGAACTTTTTCCAGGTAGATCTCTACCACGCCATTTTTGGCCTTCTGTTCGATCCTGACCTTGTCCGGAACTACGAGGTGCCGGTAATCCTTAACAGGAACCTGGGCCTTTTCATAGGCTTTTCCTCCCTTCACCATCTCGCTGATCTCGCAATCATCAAAAACGATCCAAGAATCCATTATCTTCCTCCTGTTTTATTTCAATTTTTTTATCAATTTATAGATCTTTTTCTTTTTTGATAACTTCTCATAGCCGCCATTGACCGTCATCAGATAATGCTCATTTTCCTTTTTGCTCAGGAAAATGATCATCTCCTTTGACTTGTAAAAATCAACTTTTGTTTGATAGTTCAGATAGATCGGGGATTTGCTGACGCCCTCCAGATGATATCTTTTATAAAGATCCAGCCGGTCCGCCAGATCAGGCGGCAGAACATCGATCTTTTTATCCCTGAGTGATGTTTTGTCCTTGCTGTATAATTCCTCTTTGACCTGAAAATGAAAGACGGCATGCTCAAAAGGCGGATATTTTTTTGTGTCGGGATGGATCTTTATCTTTTTTCTCGTTTCAAAAGGGGATTGCTTTGTTACGACCAGAATGTAGCCGGACCTTTCTATCATATCCTCCAGCGTGATATCTGTAAAATGGGTGATATTCAGATAAGCCACCTGCGGGAAAAAGATAAAGAAAAGAGATACGCATAGAAATATCAGAAGAATAATTTTTTTATTCATGACCGAGCCCCTTTAATAATACAATCCTGATCCCTCCCCTTTCAGGAAAGATCAATGATCTATATCTTAACATAGTGATCTGTAATTATATGTCAACAGGAATCCTCTAAAAGCAAACCATTGTCACAGCCATGCTCGGCCTTTTACAAAGAACTGGAAATATTGGAATAATGATATATATTCATTTTACATGTCTGTCCGCAATAAAAAACAGATCTTTATACTGGCTTTATTCTTGGCCTGCCTGATCAGCGCTTCCAAACCAAAGCATATCATAAAAGAAATACGGTCCTATTCCTGGTCACGGGCATCAAACAGTTTTATTGAAATGAAACGGTCCGGGATCATCGTGGAGGTGTTTGACAATAACAACCACATCGAGAAAAAGACCATTTATACCCGGGATAAGAAACTGTATGAAACCATCATCTATGATCATGAAAAAGCCATACTCAAAGGAAAAAAAACCTATGACAGCAAAAATGATCTGCTGACCCGCACTAAATTCACGCTCAAGGATAACCTCATCTACGAGCTGGTCTATGACAGTAAAAACAAACTAATATGGTATTATACCCATCATGTTAATCCCCGGGCGCAATTGTCGGAAAAAAGATGGTATGATAAAAATGAAAAGCTGAAACTGATCTATAAATATCTTTATGACGCGACCGGGAATCCCGGCTGGCGTATTATCTGCACGCCCGATGATACCCCCATTCATCTGTCGGTCTACAGTTATGATAAATTCGATAACCTCAGCCGGTGGGTCATCCGCCGGGAGGACCAGAGCTACGCGGATGTGTATTATCATCCCAAGGAAAAGATCATAAAAAACCTTGCCTTTGCCGGCAGCCTGGAAAAACCAGAAAATCGTGACAAGGAGGGTGACGGGTTCAAAGAGCCTCTCCTGTCTGTTGACAGTTACCTGGAGATGACCGAACAGCTGGCCAGAGAGAAATCGCCCGGCGGTCGTGTCCTGGCCACGGCTTTAAAACATATCAAGGCCGAGACCATTATCCGGGGCAGCTGCTATGACTGGATCAATATGGTCTACAAAGAAACCGGCTACACAGGCAAAACACTGGAAAGGATATTCCGGGGCAAGAAGAACGGGCCATTTGCCAACCCCCTGCTTTTGAAGCCGGGGGACTGGATCATGTTCAGAAACCTCACCTATGGCGATATCGAGCACAGCGGCATTTTTTTAGGCTGGCTGGATTTTGAAACGAAAAGCGCCATGGTCATCGGTTATGTGGGGCAGAAACGGGTCATGCCCAGCCGCTTCCGCGAGTATGATATCACCCGGCTTTTCGGTATCATGCGCGGGAAAGAATGACCCTATGCGCAATATTTTCTCATGCTTTTCGTCTTTATTAAAAGGAGAAATGATATTATGAAAAAATATATCAGGGGTCTTAAAGATCATCATAAAGGGCGAGATGATCTGACAGGTGAGCATCATTCCGGTGATCTCGGCCAGCTCATCCTGCTTGTTATTTTTATGGGTATATGGATAACTGATTCTTTCCTGTTCCACTACTCTACTATGCTTTCTCAGATTATCCCCGTGTATATCCACCTGTCTTTGGCTATTTTGTTTCTGATTCTTTCCGGATATATGGCCGGGATCGGGTTATATATCGTCTTTGTCGAAGAACGCAGCGCTCCTGCTGTTATTGATAAGAGCGTATTCAGTTTTGTAAGACATCCCATCTATCTGGCCTCGATCCTTTTCTATCTGGGGCTTGATCTCCTGACCCTTTCTCTCAGCTCTTTTGGATTTACTATTTTGATCAGTATCTTTTATAATTATATTGCTTCCTATGAAGAGACCAGGCTGGAAGAAAGGTTCGGGAAAGAGTATGCAGCCTACAGGAACAGGGTCCCCAAATGGATCCCCCGCCTGAGTAAAATAAATCAATAAAAAGCCGGGTTGCATTGAAACGCTTTTACCGGCGTTTTTAACCTGTATATTTACTTGATAAAACAATAAAAATGATGTATAATATGTATAAAGGCCGCAAGAAAAGGCCTTCTGGCTCCGTTACCGGTTACAACAGATAATAGAATGAACATGATTATCCGTTGTAGGGGGTGACATTTCACTCTCATATTTTATTTATCAGGACAGGTGCGTTTTTTTAAAAAATATGAAAAAGTATTATTATATCGGCGCAGCGATCCTTGCCCTGCTGGTTCTCGTCCTGGTCATTTCTTTCTTCAGGACGGAAGAACTTCCTCCCATCAAGGACAATTACTCTCTGGAAGAGATACTGGATAAGATCGAAAGCAATTATTCAAAGATCAAGACCATCAGGATGACCTTTGCCGACAAATGGGTGAATATGATGGACTCTTCCAATGCCATGTACTCGGAAATTAAAAAAGCGAAATTGAATGATGTTCTGGAAGAAAACAAATTAAAGATCCAATCAAAAAGAATAGAGATCCTTAAAGATCCCCAATTGCTGCTCAAGGGGAATTTTCAAACCGAAGAAGAGAGGTACAAATATCATCAGCTGATCAACTGGCTGGCTATTGTCTATGATAATGTCCTGTTCCTTCCCGGTAAAATCGAATTGAAAGAACTGATCAAGAACAGCAAACATCAGTTCCAGAAGATGGACCAGAAAGGCTATTACCTGCTCACGATCTTTTCCAGAAATAATGACCTGTATGTTAATTTTATTATTAACATGTACTATGGCATTGTGGAAGGGATCGATATTGTGCAAAAATTAAAGTTTATCGGAAAGCATAACCGGCCGTTCAATATCCCGTATATTATTAACGCCCTGTTTTCCGATTTCCGGAACTATAACGGCATCTATTTCCCCAACACGATAAAGGTGAGATACCAGAGCACCGAAGGCAATTATGTCTTTCATACCCGGATAAAAAAACTCCAGTTCAATAAAAAGATCGACAGCGAGGACATAGCCCTGGAAGAGTCTTCCCCCATTGTCTGGTATAACGATCCTCACTGGCTGGACAAGGACCATATGGTCATGATCAAGGGGGCAGGGAAAAAGATCATTGACATGATCGGCCGGACATTGATCGAGGACAAGCATTTCTATCTTGTAAAAAAGAACATTCAAAACAATAAAGACGAGATCATCAAAAAGCTTTTTTCTTCAACTGAGAAAGGTAATTTTACTAAATTCTTTTTTACAGCGGATTACAATCATAAATTTAATAAACTGGCCTACTCTCTCATGCCATCCCCCTATAACCGGAACAAAGAACTGGAGGAGATGAAAGGCCTGTATATCCTGGACCTGAAGAACAAAAAAAGCGTCCTGGTCTGCCCGGACGGATTTCTGCCCAAATGGTCGGGTAACGGGAAACATCTCTTGTATAACAGGCCGCAGCCCGGCAAGCCAAACAGGGGACGGAACGATATCTTTATCTGCGATAAAGACGGCCAGAACGATTCGCTTCTCATTAAAAATGGGTTTCATTTCAGCTGGGGCAAAGATGACAGATCCGTCATCTTTGAAAAGGGATGGTGGATCATGGGCCACGGCTATCACCGGCCCGACAATATTAAAAGCCAGGACATCACCGGCGGCATCTATCTCTATCAGATAGACAATAAAAAAGAGACCGAGCTCAATAATAGCGGTTTTAATCCCCATGTTTCAAAAAACAGAAAAAAGATCATTTTCTGCGACCGGCTCAAGAACAGCGGAATATATATGATCGACCTGGAAAAAGAGGAAAAGGACAAGATCATTGATCTGAAAAATTCTGACAGCATACCGGACGCGTTCCTCTCGCCGGATGATAACTATGTTTTCTTTGCCAGGGGGTCCGAGCGTAATCCCAACCGATACGGCCTTTTTAAATATTCCATCAAAGAGAACGCTTATGAATTTATCTCCAACAGGATCGGGATGAAGGGCCATTATACCTATTTTCTCAGCTGGTCGCAGAACAACAATGACCTTTTATATAAATTTTACAGGTACCCGTACTGGTCTTATTCTATATGGGGTGTTTATAACATAAATAAACGAAAGATAGAAAGGAAGAACATTTCTGTCTTTTAAAAAAGGGGGATGGTTAAAATGAAAATGTTAATTTATTTTTTAATTTATCTTTTGATGAGCCTGTCAGGCATGCCTCAGATCTTTGCCAAGGGCGGCGCATGGGACCCTGAATTGCAGCAGCGTCTTTTATATGAACGATATAATCAGTATTACCCTGACGGGATACCGCATACGGAAGGCGTGGCTGACACCGCGGTAAAGATAGGCCGCGAAATGGGGATGAATGAAACCCAGCTGGAGCAGTTGAGACAGGACGCCATCTTCCATGACTCTTATAAAGGGAATGAAGAACTATCAGAAATTTTCAATAAAGAAGGGAAATTAACTGATCAAGAATACAGGAAGATGCGAAGACACACCGTGAAAGGGGCCAAAGAATTAAAAGAAGCGGGGGCGCCTGATTCCACCGTGAACGCGGCTTTATTGCACCATAAAAAATTGAATTCCCAGAACAAGGAATTAAGCGAAAGGGATATCAAGTCCTCGTATCCGCACGGAAAATTCGACATCCCCCTGAACACACAGATCATCACCGTGGCGGATATCTATGATGCCCGGAGCAAAAAAAGAGTGTATAAAGACGGTCATGATACCGGCGCCATCGTGCAGGATCTGAAAAAAGACGCGGAAAATGGATTCTTGAATCCTGAAGCGGTGAAAGCCCTGGAACGGACACTGCAAAAAGAGGGCAAGCTGGATATAACCGCCCTGCCTCAAAACCCGGAAGACAGTGTGGAGGTCTTTCCGCTCCATCAGCCTGATCCTAATGACGGCTTTCTTCCCTTTCCTTTGAATTTTCCCGATCCCAAGGACAGCCTGGAGACCTTCCCGGCTGAGCAGCCGGATTTCAGAGACGGGATAGAGTCCATTCCCGTAGAGCAGCGTGATCTCAGTGATTATTTAGAGACCTTCCCTGCTCCGCAGACGGAGATGAACCAGAATATTTTATACAGCCAGATCCAGACCATGAAATATAATATCGCCAACTGGGCTTCTTCCATCCAGCCTCCTGATCCCAAGGTGGTCGGTATGGGGCTTTTAACTGTCGCTTTAGGTGCTGCGGCTATTCTTGAATCCCCCAAACTGGCAGTAGCCTCTCTGGTCACTTTTGCTTTCTTATCCATTACGGAAAGCCCGGCCTATGCCATGGAACAGGTGAAACAGATGCCGGATAAGGTGAGCGGATGGACCGATAAGGTGAAAAATTATTTTGAAAGCGGGGAATGGAAAAAGATCCCTTCCCAGGTCAGCCAGAAGACCAAAGATTTTCTTAATAACTCGAAAGAAAAAATAAAAAATGCCTGGGCCAGTATTTTTGATAGAAAAGAACAGAAACAACAGGATACAGAACCGATGAAATGGGAATTCGGCCTGGGTGATGTCGAGCAAATGATCGATAACACCGAATGATCCACATAGCTGATCCGTTGCGATAAGGATATTTTATTTCCCTTGACATTTCCTGCCCAGTGTGTACCTTACCTGTGATGTTTAATATTTTAATCAAAGTAAAACTCTGGCTGGATTATCATATAAAGCAATATGTGAATATACCTGATATCAGGATCGTTGAAACGTTGCTTTTATACCAGATCAGGGTCAAATTATTCATTCTGGACGGGATCGAATATATTTCTGAAATAATAGAACAGAGAATGGAAAAATTGAATGTATTTTTAAACGCTATTGTTAACCGGTTCAAGAAATTCTACTCCACCCATATCGAGTCCATCAGGGACTGCATTAAAAAGCATAATCAGGCCATTAAAAAACAGGCGAGAAAACCTTATCGCTCGGCTCCCGTATATATTAATTCTACCTATTCTTCCTATTATACAGGCCAGCTCCTCTGGCTTGAAGAAGAAAAACTGCGGAATTGATTCTCCTTTGAGCACCTGAATCTTTCGTGCTATTTTTTGTAATCAAGGAGGTCAATATCATGTCTTTACAAAAAAAGAAAAAAATTATCTTTATAGAACCAAAATCACCCAATTTGCATATCTTTTCGGTCTTTGTTATCCCGCGCCTGGGCAGTCTGATCCTGGGATCGATCATGAAAAAGTTGAACTGGGATGTGGAAGTTATCATTGAAGAGAATGATCCTATCGATTTGGACACCATCCGTTCCCAATCCGTGGACCTTGTCGGTATCTCGACTATCACATCCACCGCGCCCAGAGCGTACACGATCGCTGATCATATACGTGAAATGGGTATCCCGGTTATCATGGGCGGCCCTCATGTCAGTTTCCTGCCGGATGAAGCCCTGGAGCATGCTGACTTTGTCATCCGGGGTGAAGGAGAAAGGGCTTTACCTGTCTTTATCGACAGGTGGTTAAAAAAAGGCGATTTGACAGACGTGCCCCATCTTTCCTATAAAAAGGACGGGAAGATCATTCATAATCCCAAAGAAGACTGGATCTATGAACTTGATCACCTGCCTTACCCTGATTTTTCTCTGATCAGAAACGGGATAAAGCCCACCTTTGGTTACAAGATCGTTCCGGTCCAGACCTCACGGGGATGCCCCTTTAACTGCGAGTTCTGTTCTGTGACCGGCATGTTCGGTAAACGGTTGCGATTCCGGTCCATTGAGAACATCATCCAGGAATTGCGCCGTTATAATGACAGAAAAAATGTGATCTTTTTTTACGACGATAATTTCACAGCCAACCGCGGCCGCGCCAAAGAGCTGTGCCGGGCTATGATCAAAGAAAATTTCAGGTTCAAATGGTCCACACAGGTCAGAGCGGATGTGGCCAAAGATCCCGAGCTGGTGCAACTGATGCGCCGGTCAGGTTGTGTTACCGTGTTCATAGGATTTGAATCCATTGACCCGGAGAATTTAAGATCCATGCAGAAACAGCAGTCCGTTGAAGAGATAAAAACAGCCATACAGGTGATTGCGGGTAACAAGATCCAGGTCCACGGCATGTTCGTGTTCGGGTTTGAAAACGATAACAGATCCGTTATTAAAGAGACGATCCGGTTCGCCAACAGTAATCCGATCGGAACCTGCCAGTTTCTCATCCTGACGCCTTTGCCCGGCACCGAAACGTTCAGGAAATTTAAACAGCAGAAAAGGATACATTTTTATGACTGGTCACTGTATGACACCCATCATGCTGTTTTTGAACCGGAAAAACTTACCCCTGATGAACTGCAGAAAGCGCAGATCAAAGCCCATCAGTCCTTTTATTCGCTCAGGAAAATATTGAAAAGGCTTATTACCTTCCGGTGGGACCTGGTCTCCATCGGCTTGTATGCCAGGCGGCTGAACCGTATCTGGAAAAAAGACAACCGGCTGTGGCTGAAGATATTAAAGCTGTTGCGGCCGAATTTCCATTTCAATATCAAGATCGATATCCGCAGGATCATTGATCTTTCCCGGAAAAAGGTGCCAGCCGGCAATATGTGAAAAGTCCATGAAAGCAGATTCTGTTATTCTTTACATCAGAATCTGATCCGGTATCCTACTCCCAGCTGAAAAAGCAGGGTGTTCTCATCCGCGCAGATCAGATAACTCGGGGAAAGGATCGCGTAAAAATCATAGTAGCCCAGGAGAACCTGGGGTGATATCTCATAGGCCGTGGTGTAATATTTATCCAGCATCACAAGATCAAGCCCGATCTTGGGCCTTAAGGCTATAAAAGCTCTGTCAGGGATCCCCGGGATATTTTTTGTGAGAAACGATTCCAGCATTAAATGATAAAATAAAGAGACGTGGAGCAGATAGGAATTATAATCTTTATTTTCCACTTCTTCCCGGCCTATGTCAAAGCCGGCGGAGATGCCGACATGACGGTAGGAAAAAGCGGCTGAAAATAATGTGCCGGCTCCCAGTTCCAGGAAAGCCTCCCAGGGCCTGGGCTCTTTGGCCACGGTTTCGCCTATGATGTTATCCTTTATCTTGCTGACAAGGTTGGCCGCCATCATTTCGCAGCCCGCAGCCATCAGCTCTTCTTTTTCCACGATCTGCTTTAAGGCAAAATCAATGATGCCCAGTTCCACATCAACCACTCTCACATTGATGATAAAACTTTCTCCGAGCCGGCTGACCGTGCCGATCAGTACTTTTTCTGCGGAAAGCATCTTGCCGGTATTCAGAGCTTTTTTCGTGTCCATCATACCCGAAGCCATCAGTTCATGCTCCTTTAGAACCGTCATCATCTCGCTTCGTTCGGGAACGATAAAATATTTTGTATTGAACACTTCGGTCCTTAAAAGGTCTGAAATGGTGACAGCTGTCTGGGGTTCAAGATTGACCGGCTTCAAATCCAGTATGGCCAGACGGATCTTGGCCTGGGCATCGAAGGATGTCACAATAAAAAATATCATGATGATACATGAAAATTTCATTATTCTTATAAACATAAAATGCTCCTTTGATTTATTCAATGATAGCCATATCTTTTAATAACCGTTGGCATCGGTCTTGATCAGGTAGGCATCGTAACTGTTGTTAACGCCAAATGATTTGCCTGTACCGATAACAACATATCCGCCGTCCGTGGTCTGCTGCACGGAACAGGGAAATACAGGTGTGCTCTCGTAATTATCATCGTCAGCCCCGCCGAACGTCCTGTACCAGGAGAGATTACCCGCGGAATCAGTTTTGATCAGATACACATCATAGTTCCCGGCGCCAAAGGAACGGGTGGTCCCGGCAATGATGTATCCGCCGTCCGAAGTCTGCTGCACGGACAGCCCGTAATCATTATAGGGCCCGCCAAAGCTTTTCTGCCACTGCACCTGCCCGTTCTGATCACACTTGACCAGATAGACATCATAGCCGCCCTCGCCGTACGAGCTGGTCCAGCCCGCCATGATATATCCCTGGTCCGATGTCTGCTTGATATCCTGGGCCTGTTCATTCCCAAAGCTGCCTATCACATTGGTCCAGAGTGTATTGCCGTTGGTATCCACTTTGGCAATGAAAACATCCTCTGTGCCGTTGAACCCGTAGGATTGGGAATAGCCGGCAGACACAAAACCACTATTATATTTATCTTCAACAATAGCGTTGCCGGACTCGTAACTTGAATCGCCAAATACCCTCAACCATTGAGTGGCGCCGGTCGCGTCCGCTTTTAACAGGAACATATCCGATAACCAGAGTTCTCCGGTCAGGATATACCCGTTATCCGAAGCCTGCTTTACAGCTGATATCCATACAACATTGCCACCCAGATCATAAATATTGGTCCAGGTAATATTTCCTGAAGAATCGCATTTAACCATGTACGCATACCAGAAAGATTCATTATAGGATGTGAAAACATATCCGCCGTCCGAGGTCTGCTGTACTGACGTTCCCTTCAGATCATCACCGTGATTATGGATGGCTTTCTGCCACTGTTTTTTTCCTGAAGCGTTAACCTTTAGAAAATAACAACTGGGTTTTTCAGGCTCAAAAGAATAGGTCGTTCCCACCGCGATATATCCGCCGTCTGCGGTCTGTTGCCCTGATACAGTATAATCATTATCCATTCCCCCGAACACTTTGCCGGTATTGAACTGGACAGAGGATTCCGCGCTGTACTGATCCTGAGTTCTTATACGCGCATACACATGATGCGTGCCCAGGCCGACTGAGGAAAAAGTATATTCCCACGATCCCGCGGCCGGCAGGGATATCCATTCGCCGCTGTCCAGTTTCAGCTCGATCGCTTCCATATCGCCGCGGGCCGCGCCTTTCACGGTGATGGAATCACCAACAAAATGATAATGGACAGCCGGTTCGGTTATAACCGGAGCAACAAGGTTCAATTTCACTTTGACTTCATCCTCCAGGCCGCTTTTCTCAATAATGGCTTTTTTCTTGCCTGTGAAGATACTGTAGCTCTGCAATACAAAAAGACAGAGAACAGACATGACAAGAGTGAGAAATATTTTTTTGTTTTTCATGGTTTGATCCTTTTTAAATTTTTGATAGATTAGTTCTATTATCGGAAAAGGCAATGAAAATCATTACGGCAAACATGGATGAATTTTCATTGAGATATTATAACGCAGTTTGATTGTTTCATCAAAGGAAAAAAAAGATTTTTTCATTATCTTTTATTTCTCATAGTCCCGCAGAAGTTTTTCAATTTTTTTATAGCCTTTTTCTCGGGCGATCTTGAGGGCGGTCTTTCCTTTTTTATTCTTTGTCCCTGTTTTTACCTTTGCATTTAATAACAGTTTGACGACGTTCATGTATCTGCCGGATACCGCCTCCATCAGGGGAGTTGTGCCATACACTTTTTCCCTGACATTGATCCAGGCGCCTTTTTTAATTAAAAGATCAACCACATCGGCATGACCGTGTCCAGCAGCAAATAAAAGAGAGGTCCAGCCGTTGGTATCCTTTTGATTTATCCTGGCGCCATGACCGAGCAGCACCTTTACGGTCGCCAGGTTCCCGTCAGAAGAAGCGCCCATGAGCGGCGTGTGTTTGCGTTCCCCCACGGTCATGTCCACTCTGGCCCCTCTTCTGATCAAGAGGTCGACCATCTGAGGCAGATTATCACAGGCCACATTGTAAAGGGGTGTGACATTATGGCTGCAGCGGAAATTCAGTTTCGCGCCGTGGTCCAGAAGGAGGCTTACGATCGGAAGTTGATTGTTCCGGGCCGCGTACTGCAAAGCGCCGTGTCCCTCCTTGTCCAGGGCATTGACATTAATGCCTTTTTTTAAAAGCAAGTTGACCAGTTCAAGATCATTCTGATGACAGGCCCTGTGTAATAAAGTTTCGCCGTACTTGCTTTTCAGGTTGATATCCTTCATGTAGGGGATCATTAATTTCAGCGTCACAGGTGTATAGACCTGATAGATCAGATAATCCCCTTCTTTGGGTTTCACGTTCACATCCGCTTTATGCTCAAGCAGGAGTTTGATGATATTGGTCGACTGGTACAGGGCGTAGAAAAGAGGGGTCTTGCCCTGTTTGTCCTTGATATTGACCTCGGCTTTGTGGTCCAAAAGGTTTTTAACAAGTTCTTCTGTGGGAGAAAAATTAAAAGCCGTGTGCAGAGGCGTCATGCCCTGCTTGTTCTGAATATTGACATCCGCTTTCACCTTGAGTAAAAGTTCTGTAATAAAAGGCTGG
>JAFGFC010000154.1 GCA_016931325.1 Spirochaetota bacterium
TAAAAAGATCGATATAAAAGGGCTTATCAAAGATATGGGTGAAGTCTGGCAAAGCCCGGAATAGAGGAGGATCTTGTGAAATGCAGTTGTGGAAGTAATTGCGGCAGTTCTTTAAATTATAAAATCCTCTGTTCCCAATGCAAGGTTCAGGGTAAACCCGTCCCTGCCCAAGTTGTAAAAAATTTTATTAAAACCGAATTTCAGAAAAAGATCAAGTCAAAAGAATATCTGCTCTGCCTGAATCCGGACTGCGCTGTGGCCTATTTTTCCAGGGATGGTTCTGAATTATATACAATAAATGATATACGCAAGCCCATATGGTTTAAGAAAGGGGCCAGTCCGAAAATAGCCTGTTATTGCAACAGCATAACAGATGATCAGGTACGTGAAGCGGTCGTAAAACATGGTCTTACCTCGTGGAAATCCATTGTTCTACATTATAGAAAAAAAGCTTTCTGTCTATGTGAAAGGATAAATCCGGCCGGCGAATGTTGCACAGAACAATTTTATGATATAATCAACAAGGCCTTGAGATCTATTGGAAAGAGATCAGTAGGAATTCCAGCCAGCTGCTGCGGTTAATAGTTAAAAGTTTGTTAAATTTTTCAACTGTATAAAAGCTATCCTTAAAAACGCAAAGATTCTTCAAGTCGAAAGATAATATGGAAGCAAATATGATTTCAAATCTTTACGGATACAGGCATGATGAAACTGTTATATTCCATCATTGAGATTTTGATATTTTCTGTCGCCAGTTCTCTTTTCGCTTATTTCTTTGTTCTGGGCACTGTCTTTATATATGATCTGATCGATCACAATTTCAATCCCACCAAAGAATTTGTCTGCAAGAAATACGGCAAGGCTAAATTCCATCTGAGGATCATAAGGATACTTTTAATCATAATTACTGTACAGCTGTCCTTGCTTTATATCGTTAGATGGGCCAAAGCTCCGTTTATCCTTGACCAGATCAACTGGGACAGGGTCCTGGGAAGGGAGAGATGAAAACATTGTATACTATATTCTCACTTCTTTTTTACCTCCGACTGGTTTTTCTTTTGCAGATGGGATTAAACATTCTCCTTTTTTTTACAAGAGTTAAAATATGGCTCGGTTCGATCTTTGTAGTGGTTTTTTGTTTGGCTGCCACCATTGTTTATACCCATTTAGATATTCAGTTGTTCTATGCTAAAAATTCCCAGATCCGATGCGCTACACCGGCCATAGGTCTTTTTTTAGCAAGAATTATATTTAGCCTGATCTCACTTACTATTTTACAAATCGTCTACGCTCAAATAATCAGAAAGAAGAGACATATATAATTCAATATAAAAATATTGACTGAGAACAGGAAAGAGTTATTTTAAACCTATGAATACAGCCTATACCTTCTATTTTTTATGTGTTTTTCTTCTGGGAATTGTTTATCCCAGGTTTTACCGTATGGACCTTTTAGAGGTCTGGGGTCTTGGATTTAAATATACCTTTATCCCCTGCATCCTTTTCTGGGTTTTTTTCTTTCTTTTTTATCATGTTAAAAGATACAGTATCTGGACCTCCTGCCCGCTGAAAAAAGGGGAGGAGAACCCCAAAGGGATCGGGTTATATATTGTTGTTTTGATCGGGGCTTTGTTCTTTGGCGCGGCCGGGTCCATGGGCCTATCAGGTCCGCTTTTTCTTATTAATACCCATACGGGCATTCAGACCATGCATACCAATTATGCGGTCATACAATACAAGGGTGTGGATGAAGATAAAGCTCAATTAAAACATTATTTTAATATCAGAGATGACAAAGGAGAGGAAATTTCCATTTTTGTTGATCAACATACATTCAAAGAGTATCATATGGGGGATCGCTTTCCCATCGGTTATTATAAAAAAGGCAGCCTCGGGGTTCGTTATTCCATTGATGAAATAAAATAGAGGAGTGGATCATGGCAAAAAGAATAAGAAAAAAGGCCGGTATTGACAGAAATCCCGGAGCGCAGACCAGGCCCATAAAAAAAGTTACAGTTAGCCCTAAACCTGTTGAATGGACAAAGGATAGCAAAAAAAGAATCATCGAGGTGATGATCCCTGTGGTTTTAATACCGGTTATTATTTTTATCTCTGCCGGGCGGATCGACCTGTGGAGGATCTGGCTCTATTTCGGGATCACCTTTATTGTTAATGCTTTAACGTTCACCATTTTGCCCCTGTTTTTCCCGGAAGTCCTTGAAATTGCCGCACAACGCGCTAAAAAGAGAACAGGGACGAAATCATGGGATAAAGTATTCAGTGTTTTTTCCATAATCACGACCCTTTTTATTCCCATTGTGGCCGGCCTGGATATCGGCCGTTATGAATGGTCAAATATCCATTCGGCTTTTATTCTGCCCGGGGTTATCCTGCTTTTAGCAGGCTATGTCCTGATCGAATGGGCATTACTGGTTAACCGACATTTTGAAAAAACAGTGCGCATACAGAAGGACAGGGGACATAAGGTTGTCACCAAAGGCCCGTATCAGTATGTCAGGCATCCCGGGTACGTGGCCATGATCATTATGAACCTGGCTTTTCCTTTGATCACAGGTTCAGCCCTGTCTTTTATCCCGGTTCTGATGATTATTGGATTGTTTATTATAAGAACACAACTGGAGGATAGGACTCTTCAAGAGGAGCTGACGGGATATAAGCCTTATACAAAAAAAGTGCGGTACAGGCTGTTGCCGGGGGTATGGTGATCTGTTATTCCTTGATCTGTTATAAAATAAAGAAATAAACAGGAGGATAGTCATTGCAATCCATGATCGGATTATTACGTGCTAAAAAAGTGTTGCTTTCCGGGATCGTCATAGCCATATTCTACTGGTTCTTTGAAGCCTTTATGCATTCAGAGGTCTTTAAAATGGGTGATTTTAAAGACCATATCTGGCCGGAAAATGTTCATGAGCTATGGATGCGTCTTTTTACCTTTATCACTATTGTGATTTTTAGCGGGTATGCCCAGCACTTGCTTACCGGATTAGAGAAATCGATGAAAAAGATAAAAATATTAAAAGGATTGTTGCCCATCTGCTCCTCCTGTAAAAAGATAAGGAACGACAGAGGGTACTGGGAGCAGGTGGAGGAGTATATAGGCGAGCATTCCGAGGCGGAATTCACCCATGGCATCTGTCCTGAATGCAAGAAGAAATTGTATCCTGATCTGTACAAAGAAGAAAAAGGAGCAAAACAATGAAAAAGATAATAATACTGATGTTAAGTCTTATGATAATTTCCCCCCTTTATGCCAAAATGGACCTGGAAGGAAAATTTCAAAAGACCTACAAGCTGGGTGATGGCACCGGATCAGATGTATCAGGCCCGAAATCAGAGGATATCATTACTGTCAAGGTATTTCAGCAGGGCAAAGACTATATGATTGAATTTGAGGTGACCAGGACTTATCCGGGCAAGACACTCTGGGCCAAAGTTCCAGTTGAAATGAAAACGGAAGAAAAACTGGAATTTAATTTTGAGGATGACTGGGAGAACAAAAGCAAGGGAGAGTTTTACCGGCAGGGTGGAAAATATTATATCGACCTGAAAATGATCAAGAAAGGGAAACTGGGAGACGCGGTATCCTTTCTCTATGATAAATGGGAAGTTGAAAAAGAGAGGGCCAATCCCAAAGAGTTCAACGAGAAGGGAGAAAAATTGTTCGGGGAAAAGAAATACGATGAGGCTTTGAAACAGTTTGAAACAGCCATCAGCCTGGACCCGGTGAATGTCAGGGCGTTCGGCAACATGAGCCTGACGCTGATAAAACTGGAAAAATATGAGCAGGCCGAAGAGAATGCCGGCAAGCAACTGAAATATGCCACGGACAATAAAGTCAAAGCCGCGGCTTTGTACAACATGGGCCTGTCACAGGAAAAGAGAGGGAACAAGGACAAAGCCCTGATCTATTATAGAAAGTCGTTGAAACTGAGAAAGAACAAGGCTGTGGAAGCGAAGATAAAGGAACTGCAGAAATAAAGAATCGTTCGAGGTTCAACATATAGGAAGTGTGTTGGGTCGAATCCTCTCCCCTGTAATTCGGAGAATTTCACGGGACAAGGATGGCAGGGATTCGACTAAAGAGATAGGTGGGACTTTATTGTCCCGCATTTCTTTGTTAATTTTATGAAAATTATTAAAATTATTTTATTTATCCCGGCTGTTTTTTCTTTACTCGTGTGCTTCTGGGCTGTGATCTTTGCATCTTATTACATGGCTATTCTGTGTCTTTTGCTGGCCTTTGTTCTTTTCCTGTTGCCTGAGGAAGGCAGGACATTTCTAAAATTAATCTCTGTCTTGAGTCTGGTTGTTCTTCTTATGTTTACTTATTCTATCCCTGTAAAAGAGATCAACAGGAATATAAAAAGGCTGGCCGAGATCCCGCGAAATAAAAATACATTAAATAAATTTTCGTTCAAAGACAAGATCGGGATCTATGGATTGAATATCCTTATGGGTGCAGCAGGGTGTTTCTTTTATCCCGAAGTATCTAAAGAAACATTGCTTTTAATGTTTCCGCACGGTAAAGATAAAAAAAGGGTATTCCGATCAGATTTTGCCCTGCGGTCTAAAAAAGTGACCGGGGAATTGAAACGATTTATAGAATCATTAGAATCCGCCAGGCCGGAGAAAATGACATACGGGCCAAAGAAGATACTCTGGAATCCGGAAGCGTATCAGGCTTTTAATGATGAAGCGCGGGTAGCGCTGGCTCTGAATATGGTCCGGCTTAAGGCCTTTGCCGTGAAACAAGAAAAGAAATACAAAATAAAAGTGGAACTAAAGGTGAAATGCGCTTATCCCCGGTCTTCGTACGTGACTCTGATCAAAGAGCCCGAATTAAAAATAGAAGAAGGCCTGTTCTGGGTTCTGCAGGAAGCAGGCTGGCTTTTCCCCTATACGGCCATCTGGCAGTTTGAGGTATACAGTGATGATGAGAGGATAAATTGAAAGTACTACAATCCACAGGATGTGGATTGGATCAAATCTACCATAGTACTTTACTATATAATAAAGGAGCGAACCATGAATTTATTTATCATCCTGATAAGCATTCCTGTTATATGGATCATTCTTTTAATTGTATACCGGCAGAAAAAACCCGTAAAAATTCCTGAAGAAAAACCTGTGATTTCATTTTTTCCAAAATATTATGCAACGGTTCGCATGACGGATAGTATTTTAAAATCAAATAATCCATTTAGTATTACTTTAGACTCCCGTCTTGAACCATTTGGGTTCAAATTAACAAAGGAATTTCCTGAGGAACTGATTTTCAGCAGGGGGTCAGTATCAGGAGATTTTTCTATCAAGATCACAAAGGTAAATTTAAAGTTTAAAATACCACCTTCAAAAGAAATAAGAATGGATATCGAATATGGCTTCATGGTACTTTTTGATACAGGTGATCTGTGGAAGTTTACGAATGAGCTGATCGAGAAATTACAAAAAGGATTAACAGTTTAAAATGATCGAGATCAGCTGTGCTGCGGTCTGCATTGAAAATTATTCTAAAACGTAGTTCATGGAACAAAGTACATAGTACGAATCAAGGGAGTATACCATGAAAAACATATTTATCATTATTGTATCTATTATCATTATTATATTATTATTCCTTATAGGCGCCCACATGATCGGATTTGTCTGGTCGACAGAGGAGATCTTCAAGTCATCGCAACCCAAAGGTATCAGCTATCAATCATATGATCCTTACTCTTTATATATTTACAAACAGAAACGCACGTTCAGCACAGAATATATTATCATGGTCTCCAAGGACGTTGAACCCAGCTACGGCCACGTGATCAATCACCCTGATCCCTATGTCATCAGTGATGCGGAACTGAAAAAGACCAAAGTGACCTGGACCCCTTCGGGGATTCAACTGGTGCTCTATCTTAATCATAAATTATTCATACCGAGAAAGGCGTTTGTGGGGGGGAGGTGAGACGTTGCCCCGTTCGACGTTCGAGGTTCGACGTCAATACAAAAAAACGTTGCACGTCGCACGTAGAACGTTGAACGTGAAATGTTTGACTTTTAACATGAATAATCATAATATGGGAGAAAGTATAAAAGGGTTGTTTATTTAGCTAGTAATAGGGACATGTAAAAAAATCCAATGTAACGGACTTTCAATTTATTTATGAATATTTATTGGTATCGAAGTGACGGGCCGTGATGTGTGACACATGTGAAAAATTGGCGAGCACTGCTTATTCCATTGACTACCCTGTCCTATTTAATTATATTAGCGGATCTGTCCCAACACGCTTCCTGCATATTGAATAATGCTTGAATTTCCATTTAATAATATTAATCTTTATTACTAAATCCTGTACCGGTTGGTTGTATCGATATAGAAGGATTGTGTAATGCATATTCCTTATATTATCAGGGTACTGGTCTCGTTGCTGGTCATACTGGCAGCCCATAAATTATTTAAAAAATTATGGCTGGCTGTGCTTGTAGGGACTCTGCTTCTGGCATTCTGGATCGGGCATTCGCCCGCGTCCCTGTGGGCCATCAGCTGGCAGAGGGCTGTTTCCTTGAATAATGTACTCCTGATGGCCATTATTTTTCAGGTGATATGGCTCAGCTCGCAGATGTCGGCTTCAGGGAACATGAAAGAGATGGTCGATAATATCCGTTTTTTGATCTCCAAGCGTTTTTCCATGGCCATTCTGCCCGCCATTATTGGCCTTCTGCCCATGCCGGGAGGAGCCATCTTTTCAGCGCCCCTTCTGGATGATTGTGACACGGACAAGCAGGTCAGGCCCATCCTCAAGACAAAGATCAACTACTGGTTCCGCCATATATGGGAATACTGGTGGCCCCTTTATCCGGGAGTGCTTTTAGCCGTGGATATTACGGGGCTTCCGATCGTGAGCTTTATGATGCTTCAGCTGCCTTTAAGCCTTTTATCAGTACTGGCCGGTTATTTTTTTCTTTTGAGGCAGATCAAGTCTTCTTCCCGCACAAAGATTGTGATAAATAGAGCCCGAATTACCAAGATTATTCTGGCCATGACGCCGATTATCGTTATTATGGCCGTGTATTTTTTAATGAAAATGTTTTTACCTGTCATATCGGGGATCAGCAAGTATCTGCCCATGATCATCGCCATCGTGATCGCGCAGCTTGTGCTGCAGATTCAGAAGCCTCAATCATGGGAGACCTGGAAAAAGATTCTTTTTTCCAGCAAAGCGCTGGTCATGGTCGTTATTGTTTTACTGATAAGGATTTACGGCGCTTTTGTTGAGGGCCGGTTGACTGACGGGACATTTTTAATGACCCATATGAGAAATGAGTTGAACACGTGGCAGTTTCCTTATATTCTGATCATCATGTTCATCCCGTTCATAAGCGGTTTGACAACGGGTGTGGCCATAGGTTTTGTGGGAGCCAGTTTCCCTGTTATTATGAGCCTTCTGGGCACAGATCCCGGTATGAAAGAGATCTTATCGACAACTGTACTGGCTTATGCTTCCGGATATATGGGGATGATCCTTTCCCCGGTCCACATCTGCCTGATCGTTACGAATGAACATTTTAAAACAAGTCTGACACAAAGCCTGATAAAGCTGATCAAACCGGTCCTGGTGATGATAGCCGGCGCCCTGATATTTTATTTTTTACTCCGTCAATAGTCTGGTTTTCAGAAAGAATCGGTACCGTTAGCCGTACTATGCTTTTTAAAGGATCAGAGCCGTTCCAATATATTACAAGGAATATAAGGAATATAAAAAAAGCACCTGGTTCTAAAAAGGTGACGGTTTGCTACATGTTCAAAGACAGAAAAGACAGCGGGCAGAAACTGGCCAGAGCCCTGGAAAAATACAAGGATAAGAACGTGCTTGTTCTGGCCATTCCCAGAGGGGGAGTTGAAGTAGGCTTTGAGGTGGCCCGATTCCTGAACGCTGATTTCTCCATTATCGTGACAAGGAAACTGCCCTTCCCTGATGAACCGGAAGCGGGGTTCGGGGCCATTGCCGAGGATGGGAGTACTTTTTTTGTTGAACATGCCAAAGCGTATATGACAGAAAATCAAATCAATAGTATTATATATGAACAGAAGCAGGAAATAAAAAGAAGAATTCAAGTGCTTCGAAAAGGCAAGCCTCTACCTGAAATAAAAAATAGAACTGTTATTCTGGTGGATGATGGCGTGGCCATGGGCTCCACGATGAGGGCCTCTGTTAAACTCTGCCGGAACAGAAAAGCCTCCAGGATCGTGGTGGCTTCACCGGTTTCAAGTATGACATTCAAAAACGAAATAAAGAAAATTGTTGATGAAGTGGTTATCCTCGAAACACCTGTTTTCTTTCGCGCGGTGGCTCAGGTATATGAGAACTGGAGAGATATCGGGAATGAAGAAGTGATTGAGATAATGGAAAAGTGGAAATAAGTAACGATTCTTTATTTGAGGTGCAGTATTAAAAGTGTTTTTCAAACTATTACTAAAAATTAACAGAAAAGTACAGTATAGAATCATAACAATAGTTATTATTATAGGAACTACAAGCTATCTTCTGGACAGGCGGTCAGGGCCTGTTTTTGTCCGGTCAGTAGAAGAATTTGAATCCCTGCCGGTGTTCTGGCATTATCTGGCCTTTGCGTGTATCATGACCCTGCTCTTATTCCCCTTTTTTGGTATCATAAGGGAAGCGGTCCTGGCAAGAAAAATGTACAGTGAAAAGATCGGGCCTTATAGAGAAATGGAATTAAAACAGATATGCCAGATATTCGATCTCGAGTACGAGGTCATGAGAAACCTGTACCAGGACAGGTTGAAAAAAAAGAACATAATAAAAATGATAAAAAAATATTTTATTGATTAAAAAATCTGCCACTATTATATTTCCATATGTGATAGAGATTATCCGGTGGAATGCAGTCCTCTGGAATTCCTCTATAAGAAAATTCAGAGGACTGAAGTAATTCAAGGAGGTTGAAATAAAACAATGATTTTCAAAATTATTATATTATCTTTGATCATGAGTTTATCGCCAAACAATATGCAGGCAAAAGAACTGTCATTCCTTAAAGTCGATGGCCGGATGATCGTGAATGAAAAAGGCCAGGAAGTACTCCTGGGAGGATTTAATCTGGGCAACTGGCTTCTTTTGGAGCCGTGGATGCTCGGGTTCAATATTTTTGACGAGATTCAGTCAGGCAAAGACATCTTTGACATGTTTGAAAAGCGGTTCGGCGAGGCCAAGGCAAAAGAATTGTACCGCACCTATGTGGATAATTATGTTACAGAACAGGATATCAAGTATCTGGCAGGCCTGGGGATTAATTTCGTAAGGATCCCTTTCTGGTACAGGGCTCTTTTTGATAAAAAATATTCTGAAAAAGAACTTTTTTATCTGGATAAACTTATCAAATGGTGCAAAAAATACAAGATCTATGTTTTGATCGATCTGCATGGCGCGCCTGGCGGGCAGAGCCAGGATTCGCCCATATTAGGGGAGAGGTCAGATAACAGGTTATGGGATAATAAAGAGAACATTCAAAAGACAGTGACAATATGGCAGACCATTGCTAAAAAATATAAAAATGAAAAGACAGTAATAGGCTATGATCTTTTGAACGAAGCCATGGGCGCGCCCTCGATCCATGATCTGATGGATATCTATGACCTCCTGTATAAAGCCATCAGAAAGATCGACACCCGGCATATTATCTTTATAGAAGATGCCTTAAAAGGCGTATACCGGTTGCCGCAACCAGAGGAAAGGGGTTGGGACAATGTATGTTACAGTTTTCATTTCTATCCGACCTTTGGCCAGCCGGACAATATGGACAGGGTGAAAGAGGCCAGCGAGATCGTTCTGCCTTCCCTGCGCGCGGCCCAGGAGCAATTGAATGTGCCGTTTCATATCGGTGAATTCAATTCCATGACCATGACAAAAGGCGGGGTAGAGTTCCTGCGATGGTATATGCGTATCTTTATGGATTACGGATGGTCCTGGAATATCTGGAATTATAAACGTATCAATGATGATGAAGAAGATATGTGGGGTCTGACCGGCCGGATGGATGACTGGGTGGTGCCTGACATTAGAAAGGCAAGTTTTGAGGAGATAAAAAGGGTTTTCAAGGGATTCAATTCAAAAAGTCTCAAGAAGAATGTTATATACGAAGCCATGCTCAAGGATTTTTTTAAAGAGTTGAAAAAAGCGAAAATTTCAAAGAAGAGTAAAAATATCGTCTGTGTGCCGCTAAATGGATTTATACTCAGAGAAAGGGCAGGTGAAGGGATCCGCATCGAATGGGGTAAGAAGAAGGTGAACTATGGGTTCTGGAATGAGGGTGATGTGGCCTTGTGGAAGATCAAAATAGACAAGAAGGGCGTTTATAAGATCATCATGGATGGCGGTACCGGGTCTGATCAGGCGAAAGTCAGCCTTCTGATCGGGCATTATAAATATAATCAAGTGACAATTGATAAAACACTCGGGGGCTGGCAGGGATATAAAAAGATCGAATTGGGAAATATACAACTGGACAAAGGAACCCATGTTCTGAAAATAAGAGGGGAGTATCCTGAGAGTGGGGTCATTAATTTACGGTCTCTGGAACTTGCGTATTTGGGGGACAGGGAGACAGAGACATTGGATCCTGTTCTTGAGGACAGAATAGTCCTGACCCCTCTGGACCTGTATGAGTTAAAACGCGAAAAGTCGCTGTGCGTGGAGTGGCAGAACAATCCCCCTAACATCGGCTATTTAAGCGGAGGAGAATCTTTTTCATTCAAGATCGATCTGCCTGCTTCTTCCGATTATGATATTAAATTTGATTTTGCCACACCCAACCCAAATTCTAAATTCAAAATTATTGTGAATGAAAAAATAGTTAATCAGGTAGGCCTGCCTTTTACAGGAGCCTGGGATAAGTATACGATAATTAATGGCGGCAAAGCCTTTTTCCAAAAAGGTGAAAATATCATTACCTTTGAGGCTGTCTCTGATCATCCGGAAAATACAGGTAACCTGCGTCATGTTTTTCTGGAGAAGAAATAATCACACCGCTTTTTAATTAAAAAAAGGAGGTTCTGATATGAAACCCAGAGGA
>JAFGFC010000020.1 GCA_016931325.1 Spirochaetota bacterium
AAACCCTTAAGCCTGAGGTTCAAGATCGTGGTGTATTAAAGATATAAAGAAATGTTCTTTATAGAATATATCTTACCCTATTTTAGCCCTATTGCAGGGGTATAGGGGCCTTCGATCCATATACCCCTGCAACCTTTTGTTGATTGGCCGTAGGGGAGCCTTAAGGCTCCCCTACGGCTGCTTATTTTTTTTTAAACCTTTAACTCCAAATAATCCTTAATTCTTCAAATATTCCCATAGGGTATTTACTACGCTCCCCTACTATTCTCTTCAAAAAAAGCTTTTAAATCTGCTATATATTACAGAGTCACTTGGTTAAAAAATCGGCAGGATAATTTTTTGGTTGGGACAAATCCAAATTTTTTTCAAAAAGCCGAAAATATTACTGGTGAATATTGGTATTTATACAGATGTGCGATATAATATAAATTAGAGAAAAATATACTGATCTCTGATAAAATTCTTAATTTTCGTCTATAATTTCTATTCTTTGATTGAAAAATATTGATTTTTGCCTGAAAATTGTGACTTGTTAAGGATATAGATTTATTTTTACGAGAGAGGAGTGCGAATTCAAGGAGAGGAGAATACTTTTATTTTTTACTTTTTACGATTGATAATGAAAAGAATTGTACTGTCTGTACTGATTAGTTTAATCGTGTCATCGAGTCTTGTGGCCCAATCCGGTCCATTCTTTGTGGATGATGATATCGGTAATGACGGTAATTCCGGGACTTTTTCACAGCCTTTTAAGACTATACAAAAAGCGGTGAATGCCATGGCCACGAACGTGAGCGTGGCTTCCTGTTATATCTACCCGGGTATCTATACAGAGTCGGTGGAAGTCTTCTCCAATAAAAACTCCGGTTTTATGGTCATCACGGCCCTTACTGACTCAAAACCACCTGTCATGACAGGCTCACTTTCGAGCAATTACGGATTTTCCCTGACCAATGCGGACAGGATCATTATTGAAAATATTTCTGTGAAAAGATATAGTTACGGTATCCAGATCAGGGGAACGGCTCGAAGCAACTATTTTATCCGTAATGCCATCTTTTCTAATGATCTGGCTGGTTTTTATTTTAACTCCGATGATGCTGATTACAATTATGTTTTGACCAACCATATCTATGGCTTGAATCAAAATATCTGTATCCTCGTGACTGACAGCGATTATAACACATTTGGATCCAATTTTATTCACAATGCTTCTTCCAGCGGAATTGAAATGAGTTCAAGCGCAACTTTTAATTATGCAATCAACAATTTGATCTACTCGAATCACAGTTACAATGTCTATCTCAACGGTACCGGCGCAAATAACAATACCATCATATCAAACCATATCCTGAAAGAAGGGAATGGAATACCCAATATAGGCATATATGTTCTGCATGCGGATAATAATCTTATTAAAGATAACCAGGTCCATCAGATGGACACAGTGGGTATCTACCTTCATGGAAGCGCAACAAACAATTCGGTTATTGGAAATACGGTTTATTCAAACAGTGATGAGGGAATATATGTTGAAGATCTGACCGTCAATGATCCTGTTAACAATTACGTCTCATCCAATACGGTCTGGGGCGAAGACCAGAACTGCGGTATTCGTATTGGCGAGGGCGAAGGAACACGGCTTTTCAGAAATCTGGTTTTCAGAAACCTGGATTACAATATCCATATAGAAAACTCTTCTCCTAATGTAGAAATAATTAACAATACAATATTCGGCAGCCTGCAGAATCACGGTGTCTTATGGGAAGGTTCTTCCAGCGGTGTTATGTATAATAATATCATCCTGTCCAATGGAAACAACGCTGCTGATTATGGTATTCAGCGCTCAACTTCAGGTATAGTTATTGCCGCTTATAATAACATTTATGGAAATGCAGGTGGATCAACCAGCGGCGGTGTTACCATGGGTTCAGGCAATATATTTGCAGATCCCCTACTGGAGACCACCACTTCTTTTACTATAACTACAAGATACAGTCCCGTTGTGGATAACGGCACCAATATCCCTGCTGTTACAACTAATTATCTTGGAACAGGTCCTGATATGGGCTACAAAGAATCGCCTTTCACAGGCACCAATACTGGGCCTTTTTATATTGATGACACAATAGGAAATGATACCAATCCAGGGACGTTTACCCAGCCGTTAAGGACGATTCAAAAAGCGGTCAATATCATGTCGAAAGGATCTCCCCTCTGTTCGACGGCCATTACATATATCTACCCCGGTATCTATTCTGAAACAGTGGAGATCGCCTCGAACAAGAATAGCGGATTCATGGTGATCAAAGCTCTGACCAATTCCAATCCACCCTTCATCCATGGCAACCTGGCTGCCAGCAATCAGGCTTTTGAGATCAATAATGCCGACAGGGTGATCATTGAAAGAATGACCATTGTTCAATTCGATTATGGTATTACTTTGATGGGAACAGCCCGGAGCAATTATTTGATCAGGAATGCCATATATTCCAATGGTCAGTATGGTATTGAACTCAATTCAGATGATGCTGATTATAACTATTTCCTCACGAACAATGTCTGGGGTAATAATTGCCAGCGGCCGGTACGTATTATAGATGGAGATAACAACGTCATGGTATCCAATTATGTCCATGTGAGTGATCAGGGTGGTTTTGAAATGGGAGGCAGCGCTACATATAATTACATTATGGCCAACTGTTTCTTCTCAAACGATACACACAATATCTATATGAACGGCGATGACATTGACAACAACTCGATCATATCCAATCAGATGTACGGCACAGGCACAGGGGTATTGAGAACAGGGATCGATATTTCCGGCGGCGACAATAACATCATTAAA
>JAFGFC010000021.1 GCA_016931325.1 Spirochaetota bacterium
AATGAATTTCGCTCCCTCTATTCCATATTTTTTTTCCAGCTCCGGAAGGTTTTTTATGTAAATGCCGATAAAACCCACATTTAATCCAAATCGTTTGCACTGATTCAACATCAAATGGCTCTTTTTTAAAAAATTCGGCAAATCCAGTATCCAGTAGACTTTTCTGGTTAAAAATTCAAGAATTTCAGCTCTTTTAAAAAACAGGTTAATAAAAACAGGCTTTAATAAAAAATTGTATACCCTTCTCAAGGTTATACTGGTAAGAAAGATCAAGGAAAGGCCGGCTGATACTTTGATAAAAAGAACCAGATGGGATATGATAAGAATTTTAAAACAAAACGAAAAAGCGATAAAAAGAAGAGAATAAAGAATAAAAAATACAAAGTCGTATTTGGATAAAAGGGTATCGATCTGTTTCTTTTTTATTAACTGAAAAGTATAAATGACAAAAAGTGTCACAAACAGGACAAAAAACAAAATAAAAAGAGGTATCTGATAATCTTTTACATTATAAGTAATTAATAATGAAGGAGGAATAACTTTGAAGCCAAGATAAACAAGGAACAAAAGATAAAAAAAGAACAGAATGCCGGTTACAATCAAACCCGATGAAATAATAATTTTTTTCACAGAGTTTTTCATTATTGTAATGTTAACCAATTTATTATATAAAGTCAATAAAAAAGGCCTACTGTTTGATATAGTTCTTTCCCTGATACGATCCTCTTTGCTTCATTATCTCAAGGATGCGCTTGATCACAATCTGTTTATCCAGCACCCATAAAGGAGCCACCAGGTCTTCCCTGTTGGTTTCTCCGGTCATCCTGGCGATAATGATATTTTTCGGTAATACTTCGAGAATATCCGCCACGGTCTCGGCATATTCCTCCAAAGTCAATAATTTGAGTTTCTCTTCCTGATAGATCCGGGCCAGTCTCGAACTTTTAGGAATATACAGGGAATGAATCTTTACCGCATCAGAGTATCCGGTATCCGCAAGGAATTTGGCTGTTTCGACCATTTCTTCTCTCGTTTCTGTCGGCAGTCCTGTAATGATATGGGTTGTGATGTTCAGATGGTATCTGTCTGTCATCTGTACGGCTCTTAAGTAATCGGCCAGCGTATGCCCTCTTTCCAAAAAATCCAGCGATTTCTGGTAGATCGACTGGAGTCCGTATTCCACCCATACCTCATACTTATCCGTGTAGGAAGAGAGGAGTTTTAACTTTTCCTCATCAATACAATCAGGCCGCGTCCCGATGATCAGGCCTACAATATCTCCCCGGTCATAGCTCAGGGCCTCATCATAGATCTCTTTTAATCTCTCAACAGGAGCATAGGTATTGGTGAAGGATTGGAAATAGAGAAAATATTTTTCAGCTTTTCTTTTACGGGACAGTGATTCCCTGGCCATACTGATCTGCGCACCCAGATCCTTCCCTTCTCCGGCCAGTCTGTTCCCGCTGCCCCATTGATCACAGTATAGACACCCGCCTTTTCCTTTTGTGCCATCACGTGTCGGGCAGGTAAATCCCGCATCAAGCGTGATCTTGTATACTCTTGCTGAAAAACGTCTTTCTAAATACTCGCTTAAAGGAAAATATAATCTGTATTCTACCATTCAGCATTAGGACTCTGTGGCTGGAACTGGAGTCCGAATTTCAGCTGCCAGTCATATTCTGACCGGCTTGATACGCCAAAAGAAATAGAAGTATCGAACACAATAGGATAATCCATGGGTTTTAAACGGCCACCCAGGATGAAATTCCAGGCTGCTCCCCCATCAATGGTTTGGGTGGTCTCCTGGTCACCTATAGTGATTTTTTGTTTACCGTCAAAGTATTGATCCAATCTGAATCCGCCCAGAATCTTGAAAAAAGGCAATATTTTGTATCCCAATCTCAGATCGATCTTGAGATCGTGTCCGTTCCTTACTTTCACGCCATTCCCAAGATCAGCATAAGTGAGATAAAACGGATCAAATCCGATGTTAAAATCAAAATCTATATCCTTGATAGCTGAAGAGATATAAAGTCCTGCTAAAAGCCCCAGACTTTCAGATTTACGAACAGGTATATAGATACCGGTTCCCAGAGCATAAGCCGGGCCATTTTCTGCATGTCCCAACTGGAATTTTAATAGTTCAAGCCATCCGGCCCATTGATAGTCTGAACCTTCCACGCTCCGATACCCGATACGGTTCTGCCATTCAAGGGATGGGCCGACACCGAAATCCAATCCGAAATCAAATGTCGAAGATCCCACACTGTTATTCTCCTGATAGGCCCAGTCAAGGACGAAACGCAGATTACCGGCGCCCAGCATACCACCTGATCTCATGTCCAGAGGTTCGTAGACCTGAGTGAAACCTGCGGTTAAAAGACCCATAATCATGATCAATAATATGATTATTTTCTTCATTAGATTCCTCCATATTTTATTTAAGACAATATAACGCTTTGGTATTTATTGTCAAGCACCGTCCCAAAAATTCATTCTCCAATGATCTTGATCAATACTCGCTTTTTTCGCCGTCCGTCAAACTCACCGTAAAAGATCTGCTCCCACGGGCCGAAATCCAGTTTTCCGTCAGTCACAGCCACCACGACCTCTCTGCCCATGATCTGCCGTTTCAAATGAGCATCGCCGTTATCTTCCATGGTCCTGTTATGCCTGTAAAGGCTTGTGGGTTCATGCGGAGCTATTTTTTCCAGCCAGTCGTCATAATCCTGTATAAGGCCGCTTTCATCATCATTGATATAGACACTGGCGGTAATATGCATAGCATTAATGAGACAGAGCCCTTCTTTTATCCGGCTTTCCTGTAAGGCCTTTTCTACCTGCGGCGTAATATTGATGTACCCTCTCCTCTGCGTTGTATTGAACCATAACTCTTTTCTATAAGATTTCATATATACCTCCCCTTTTTATCGTTTATCGTTCATGGTTCTTGGTTCCTGGTTTAAGAATATATTCATTGAATATAAATATTATTATTATAGTTTCCACTTTTAAAAAAGATACTTTATCTTCAAACTATGAACTATGAACGACGAACAATGAACGAAATTAGGGGTTTGACTTTTCCTGTGGGTCATAGTATATTCTGTGCATGGTTTTTACGGCTCCACATCTTTTATATGGGCTCATTTTTACCCTTGTTCCTCTGATCATCCATATTATTGCCAAACGCCGCATTAAAATTATAAAGTTCCCCTCCATTATGTTTTTGGAGAAAGCCGCAGAAAAACAGGCTAAACGATACAAGATCAGAGACCTGTTACTCTTGATCTTGCGCATGTTGGTCATTCTCTTTCTTGTTATCAGTATTGCCAGGCCGGTAAAATATGAAAAGATCCACAAGGGCGGCAGCGCTTATCTCAAAGGTAAACGAAAAAGTATCGTCATGATCATTGATAACTCGATCTCAATGGGCCAGATCATTTCCGGGGAAAGCCTTTTGAACACCGCTAAACGTTCTGCGGAAAAAATAATAAAGTCCCAATTGAAAGAAGGAGATAATATATCCGTTATTTTAACCTCTGATAAAAATCCGATTAAATTTTATGACCTGACTTATAATATTGACTCGGCTCTGGATGTGATACGACAGTCCAGAGTCTCATATCTCAGAACAGATATTTTCAAGGCCCTGGAAGCAGCTGAAACCGTTCTGGAGTCCTCTCTCTATCCCACCCGCATCATCTATTTCATTACTGACCTCCAGAAGATTAATTTTCTCTCTCTTCAGGGAGATTTCATTAATACCACTTTTCGTTTGAAATATCCTGTAACCTTGATCAATCTCAAGACAGCCGGAATTAAAAATTCAAGCATACCCCAGACACGTCTTCCCCAGGTATTGCATTTTGTCGGGGACAAGGTAATGATACGTCCGTTTGTTAAAAACTTCTCTGACCAGCAGAACAATCTTATCTTAAAAATGTTCCTTAACAAAGAGCCTTTTGGGCAAAAAACAGCCTCCCTGGGAGGAGGACAGAGCCTCTGGCTGGATTTTGAGAATCAGATAAAGCAATCCGGATACCTGTATGGCCTCGCTGAAATTGCTGATGGGGACAATTTACTGGAAGACAACAGGAACTATTTTACATTCTATATACCTCAAAATATAACCATTGGGTTTACAGAACAAAAGAACGAACTGTTTTTTATCCTTAATGCGTTAAATCCTTCTTTCATCCTGGATCACAATTCTCCTTCATCCATTAATCTGCAACCCACCGGTCTGGACAAGCCGTTATCCGGGTTAGACATTTTATTATTATCAAAGAACACTCTGAACGGGAACAGCAAAAATCTTATTTCACAGTTCATTCGGAACAAAAAGAGCCTTTTGATCATCCCGCCCGAGGATATGGATATAGACAATTTTAACGAGATCTTTGCAAAAACCCATCTTCTTCCCGGCTCCATACAGAACCGTGTTCAGTCAGATAAAGATAATCCCCTGAACCTGGAATTCATTGATTATTCTCATCCCTGTTTTGAGATCTTTGAAAGCTATAAATCATTCAAAAATATAAATATCTTTCATTATTTCAAATTCAATGTCGAACTCTCTTCCATGAATACCCGGGTCCTGGCCAGGTTTTCAAATGGTGACCCGGCTATCATAGAGCACCTTCCTTTTGCCACCGAGGTAATTGACAGTGGAAAGATCATACTGTTCCTTTTTTCTCTTGTTCCTGATTCAACGGATATGGTTTATCATCCTACTTTTCCCCCGCTTATTCATCAGACGGTGAAGTATCTGAGCCGTCCCGCCTTATTGCTCACGTTGAATAAATTCCAGGTGGGCAATACTGTGGAAGATGTCAAGAACATTCTCGAGATCCAGGAAAAGAAGATCGAGGTCAAGTGCCTGACCGATGAAATAGAAAAGACTCTTTCAGGTGATACCATCATAGCCCCTGGAATATTTAAGATAAACCAGTTCTATTTTGCTGCCAATATGGATTACACCGAATCTGATCTGAGGCAGATGAATGTTGATGAACTAAAAGAAAATTATCAGAACATACCCTTTATTCTTTTTGAATCAGAAGCTGATGTTGATTCCAGGATCGTTTCAGGCATGCTGGGCAAACCTTATGGACAATTATTCCTGTTCATAGCCCTCTTATTGCTATTATTTGAATTATTTATAGCCAATCAATGGATGAAGATTTTGACATCACGGTTTAAACTTTTGCAGAGGTTAAAACCGGGTCAGGCCGCAGGCACCGGACAGAGTTATAGCGAATAACGATGGAAGTAAAATTTATTCATCAAAATCTTATACCTTATTATCTTTTGCTGCTTTTAGGATTGTCTTATTTGACATTTCTGGCTTACAGTATCATTACAATCATTCAAGATAAACAGAAGCGGTTATTGATCATACTCCGCATCATCGTGTGGAGTATTCTTATATTATCGCTTATCAATCCTGTCCTTACCTTTTATCAAAATCAGAAAAAAAAGAATAAATTCCTTACGCTTTTGGATAATTCAGCCAGCATGACCGTCAAGGATGCCGGGGCCCGGTCACGCTTTAGCCGGGCTATGAGCCTGCTGGACCTTGATATATTCAAGAACATTGAAAAAGATTTTGATTTTGCTCTTTTCCTTTTCGACTCCCAGGCCAAACCCATGGCCCAAAAACCAGAAAAGGGATATCAGCCATCAGGTGACGCTACTGATATAGAGAATGCCCTGGCCTCCGTATCCCTTTCACAGGACAGAAAGATCGCCGGCATTTTTCTACTCTCTGACGGGATCAGTACGGTCTTTTCCGATCCACTGAAAGAAGCACGATTATTACAGAAATTAAAGATCCCTGTTTTCACTTTTGATTTCTCCAGGAATGAATCTATCAAGGATATCTCCCTTTATGATATGGATTACCCGGAAGAAGCGGGAATTGACGCTCTGATCCCGATAAAAGCCAAGATTTCCCTTTCAGGATTGAATAAAGCGAATACCTTGATAAAAATATTCATTAATGACAGCTTTTATACATCCAAAAACACAACGCTTTCAAAAGGCCTGAATCAATACTCGTTTAATCTCAAATTCACAAAAACCGGGATCAATAAAGTTCGTCTCACCCTTTCCCCTGTTTCCGGAGAAGCCCTGGAGATAAATAATCAAAAAACTATCTTTATCCGGACCTTTAAAAGTAAATTCAAGATCCTTCTGGTCTATGGCCAGCCGGGCTGGGAGTACAAATTCCTGAATTATGCTTTATCCCTTGATCCCAACCTGGAAACTGACTCTTATCTGAAGATCAGCAAAGACAAGGCGTTGCCGATAAGCGATCTGTCTTTAATAACCTATGATTTGATCATTATTGGCAATATTCAATACAGGGATCTGCCTGAGAAGTTCGTGGATAATGTTCTGTCTTATGTGAATACCAAAGGGGGCGCGATTTTATTTCTCGGCGGAGAAAACGGTTTTAAGAACGGGAATTATCATATATCACGTTTTAAAAACATTATACCGGTCAACTGGAATAAAGCAGGAGAAATGTATCAGGGGAATTTTACTCTCAATCTGACAGGCCTGGGTGTCAATACTCCGTTTTTACGTATCGGTGGAGGTGATATTACATCTCTTCAGGACCAATGGGCCAATCTTCCTCCCTGCGACAGACTGAATATCATCAAAGAAGTCAAGACCGGCAGCCGTATCCTGGCCACAAGCTCGGCAAGGCAGGACCATATTGTACTGGCTGTGGGAACCTATAAACGCTCACAGATCGGCATTTTTACCGCTTATCCCTCATGGAAATGGGGATTTATTTCAGTTGGCCTGGGAAAGGGAAACGATCTGTATCTGTCTTTCTGGCGGCAGCTCGTAAGGTATATGGTCATGTATAATGTCGAAAAGATCAGTATCACCACAGACAAGTTGATCTATAAAAAAGGGGAGGAGATATCTGTCAGGGTTTCGGCTTTTGATAATAATTACAATCCTATCATGTTGAAAAACATAACCGCCAGGCTTTTCTCAAGAGTAGAAGATGATGATATATTGATGAAAGAATTGAGTCTGTCCCCTGTACCCGGGACAGGGGGGTTGTATGAATCTATCCTGACATCCCCTTCATTCGGTGAGTATAAACTGCAAATCAATGTAAGAGATCAAAAAAAACAGACCTCCTTTGTGGTGGAAAAACCATCTTCTGAATTATTCAGATTAAATACTGACAATGAAATTCTTGATAAAATATCAACACTGACAAAAGGAAATTTTTTTAAAGAAGCTTCAGAAATAGACAGGATAATGAGTTTTTTAGATAAAGAGAAAAGCACGGTCAGGATCAAACACGAGATCGTTCTCTGGAACCACTATTTACCGTTAATCCTCGTTGTTTTTTGCCTGGGGTATGAATGGTATTACAGAAAAAGAACAGGTTTACTTTAAAAACGAATGGCCTGACATTTAAATTAAAAAAAAGATTGACATCATAATTAATGAGGTTAAATTTTTTCTATGCCTAATGAATCTAACATTTATTCGATTCGGCAGGGGAAAGATATCGCGCTTATCTTTATTAATGATATCATGGCGGTCCACTCGTCAGCCATGTATGTTTATATCAAACCTCTTATTGAAGAGAATAAAATAAAGACAATCTGGATCAATCTCAATAAATGCAAGACCATTGACAGCACGACCATCGGCACACTGGTAAAAATGCATAAAATGCTTGAGGAAAAAAGGGGATGTTTGTTTTTATGCAACCCTTCCAAGGATGTAAAAATGAACCTGGAATGGATGGGGCTGATCGATTTTTTTAATGTTCAGCAGAAAATAGTTTTTACAAGAATAGAAAAAAGATTTATGAATGATATCCCCTTATTAAAGGGAAGACTTACCTCTGAATTTGTTCTGGATGCCCTGGAAGAGATCCTTAAAATTTCTCCCCATTTGAAAGAGGAATACAAGAAACTTTTTAATATCCTACATCAGGATATTAAAAAGAAGAAACATAAAAAATAAACCGGTCCGAATATCGTATCTTTAATCGTGTACGATCGTCTCACCAAGTGAATTTTTAATGCAGATATTCAATTTGTATTTGGATTTGTATTTGGATTTGGATTTTTCATAGGTTGAGCTTTCATGTCCCAGCACACCAGAAAATCCTGAAGATTTTTTCCAAATACCACGACTTCACCCATGGTATTATCCGCCTTGATGGCCACAGGCAGTCTGGGGTCCAGTTTGATCTTTATCGCGCTTTTTATGGTTGATTTTATGGGATAATCCGTTATTTTTATATACCTTCTGTAGAGGAGCCTTAAGGCTCCTCTACAGAAGGTAGAACCTAGTGGTTAAATCCAAACCATCCTGACGTATTTGACCCGACTCGCTTCCTGCGAGTCGAGCGTTGAATGTAGAACGTCACGCTTTTTATTAAAATTTGTTCGTAGTTTCCGAAGGAGAAAATCATGTCTGTATTAGAAAAATTATGGAAACGGGGTAAAGATTTTCTGGGAGTGAAATATCCCGTAATGGCCGGGGCCATGACCTGGATCAGTAATTTCGAGCTGGTCAAAGCCGTAAGCGAGAACGGGGCTTTCCCTGTGCTGGCCGGCGGGAACATGGAGCCTGATCTTTTTGAAAAAGAGATAGACAAATGTGTCAAGAGCCTGAAAACTCCTTTTGCTGTTAACCTCATCACCATAGCGCCCTATTTCAGGGCCCATTATGAGATTGTCCGTAAGAAAGATGTTCCCTATATTATTTTTGCCGGCAGTTTTCCGGGCAAAAAAGATGTTGAAAGCATGAAAGAGGCCGGGAAAAAGACCATGTCCTTTGCCTCCACCAATTCCATCGCCGAACAGCAGATACGGTACGGTGTGGACGCTTTAATACTGGAAGGCAGCGAAGCAGGTGGCCATATCGGCCATGTCTCTCTTACCATACTTTTACAACAGGTGCTTTTTGAATTTAAAGAGGTCCCCATATTCGTGGCCGGCGGCATCGCCAACGGGAAGATGATCGCCCATCTTTTGCTAATGGGCGCGGCCGGCGTTCAACTGGGCACCCGTTTTGTGATGAGCGAGGAATGCCAGGCTCATCCCAATTTTAAAAAGGCCTTTATCCGGGCTCATGCAAGGCAGGCTGTGGCCACTCCCAAATATGATGACCGACTGCACGTGGTGGCTGTGCGCGCTATAAAGAATAAAGCCATGGATGAATTCGGGAAATTGCAGCTGGAACTGATCAACAAACTGGATAAAAACCAGATCGACCGTCACCAGGCCCAGTACGAAGTGGAAAAATTCTGGATGGGTTCTCTGAAAAAAGCTGTTGTTGACGGTGATGTGGATCACGGTTCTCTCATGGCAGGCCAGAGCGTCGGGTTGATGAAAGACATCAAACCGATCAAAACGATACTCAGGGATCTCATGGATGAGGCTGAAGAAGAGCTGAAACGAGTGCAAAAAATATTATAGCTCAAACAGTTGACATATAAAATTAAAAACAGTATACTATTTATTCGCCTATTTTAAATAAAAATCCGGGAGGTTGAAATGAAAAAAATATCCGTTTTTCTTTTCCTTTATCTTTTTCTCTTCATGGCCAT
>JAFGFC010000155.1 GCA_016931325.1 Spirochaetota bacterium
CAATTCCTAGGGAGCGAGCCGACGACACGGAGGATCTGTGGAGTGTCAAATCTCCCATGGATGGGAGAGATTTGATCCGATACACCTCCTGTGTATCGAAGAAATAGCTTGACGGGAAAAAATATTTGATTATTATTACATAGTAAAATCAATAGGACATGGAGTAAACGATGTCAAAAAAAGAACTCTTAGAATTAGTTGAAGTGTATACCAAAGGTCTTGAGCTTTATCGCTCAAGAAAATTTGACCAGGCGATCAAGCAATTTCAAAAAGCCTTGAAAATAAAGCCTGAAGACGGGCCCTCCAAACTCTATATTCAACGTTGCGAGTTGCTTTTAAAGAAACCACCTGCCGCTGACTGGGATGGTGTGTTCACCATGACTACCAAATAACCTTATTATTCCCGACATGAAAAAAATTACAGACTTTGTCTCAATTTCAGAATTTAATCCCCGTACAATCCTTTTTGAAGATACCTCTTTTGACGGGGTATTGCATTTTGAAAAACCTCTGGAAATAAGAGGAAAATTCAAAGGGAAAATTCATTCTAAAAGTGTTCTATTAATAAATCAATCAGCCTGTATAGAAGGTGATGTGAAAGCCAATATTGTCATTGTTGCCGGAACAGTAAAGGGTAATGTGGAAGGATTGATAAAGGTGGATATCCTTTCAACCGGCAAACTGTACGGGGATATAAAAACAGCTAAACTAAAAATCGCTGACGGGGTCATATTTGAGGGTTCCTGTCATATGATGAAATAAGTCTTATGAACATTAAATTAAAGTTCAGACCGGCAGAATATAAAAACAGTATTATCACCATCATTGACCAGACCCGGCTTCCTGAGAAACTGGTGTATCATCATATAAGAGATTACAGGACTCTGGGGCAGGCTATTAAAAGACTGGAAGTAAGAGGGGCTCCTTTACTGGGTATCGTTAGCGCCTGGGGGATCCATCTGGGTCTGAAAGATTTTGCTGCGCATCGATCATTCAATCAATTCTATTCAGAATTTAAAAAGGTAGCCGGATTATTAAAATCGACTCGTCCGACAGCAGTCAATCTTTTCTATGCCATCGACAGGATGGAGAGAGTTGTAAAACAGAACAGACACAGGTCTATAAAAGAGATCAAACAATTATTAAAAGAGGAGTCCGATTATATCTATCAGGAGGACCTTCAAACCGGTCTGACGATCGGTCGCTTTGGCGCTAACCTGATCAAGGGAGGCAGCCATATCCTGACCCATTGTAATGCCGGTGGTCTGGCCACGTCCGGTCTGGGGACGGCCCTGGCCTGCATGTTCGTGGCGAAAAGTATGAGAAAGAAGTTTCATGTCTGGGTAGATGAAACCAGACCTTTGCTGCAGGGCGCAAGGCTGACGACCTGGGAACTGGCAAAATGGAAAATTCAACATACCCTGTTGTGTGATAATATGGCTGCGTTTGCTATGAAAGAGAAAAAAATAAATTTAATCATCGTGGGAGCCGATAGAATAGTGAAGAATGGGGATACTGCGAACAAGATAGGGACTTATAATCTGGCTGTCCTGGCTTATTATCACAGGATACCGTTTTATGTAGCGGCCCCGAGCACAACGTTTGATCTGAACATCCTGACAGGTAAAGGAGTTCCTATTGAAGAAAGAGGAAGAGAAGAAGTGATCAAAGGATTCGGCAGAATGACAGCTCCCGAGGATGTCTGTACCTGGACACCGGCTTTTGATGTGACTCCTTCCTGTCTGATAACAGGTTTTATAACAGAAAAAGGAATATTAAAACCGCCTTTTTCCCAGAGTTTCAAAAAAATAAAATAATATTGACAACCTATATGAAAAAGATTATCATATACATGTTACATGTTACTGAAGGACAGCGAATATGAGTAATGGCAACGCGTTAGGAAACGAAAGTTATAAAGCCGGGAGCTTTATTTTTCTGGAAGGCCAGAAAGACAGTAAAAATTTTTATATTATACGCACCGGCAAAGTTGCTGTAACAAAAGAATCCCAGATCGTTGAAGATGATGCTCCGCCTCATCTTGATACAGGTGATTTTTTTGGCGTTGTTTCCTGCATGAGCCGGCACCCTCGCATTGAAACAGCCAAAGCCATTACTGATGTTGACTTGATCGCCATTAATCGGGATCATTTCGGAACATTGATTCAGCGTAACACTCCCATTGCCATGAAGATCATCCGGTCCTTTTCAAAAAAGTTGCGCTTTTATGATTCCGAGATTACACGGAGAACCCTGAGACAGGCTTCGGAAGAAGATCCCCAGCTGCTATACAATCTTGGAGAATATTATTTTAATCAAAAGGCCTTTAACAAGGCCACCTATTCATTCCAGAAATTTCTAAAATATTGCCCCGCCTCCGCCAATGAATCACAGGCCAAGATGAAACTGCAGACCATGGGAATGCCGTTTCAAGCTCCGCCTGTTAATTCCACTGGCAGTATGGCCAGGCAGTACCCCAATGATTCTATGATATTCAGTGAACATGAACCGGGCGAGGAACTGTATATTATCCAGCAGGGTAAGGTAAAGATAACCAAGATCATAAATAATCAGGAAGTTCTCCTGGCCGTCCTTCAACCCGGTGATATTTTTGGTGAAATGGCTCTTCTGGAGAATAAACCCAGAAGCGCTTCAGCCATTGCATACGGGGATGTGGTCATGCTGGCTGTTAATAAAGCCAATTTTGAACAGATGGTTGTTTCACAACCACAGATCGCCACAAAGCTGATCCAGCTGTTAAGTGAAAGGATATGGACCGCCTTCAAGCAACTGGCCAATCTGCTCTATAAAGACCCGCTTGCCAGGATCTATGACACGCTTTTAACTCAGGTATTAAAAAAGAGGGTACCCATTGAACACAAAACCTCTTATACATTTGATTTTGGGCAGCAGGAGCTGATAAAAATGCTCGGGATCGATCAGAACCAGGGGAATCTGGTCATCCGGAAACTGTTTGAGAATAAGAAATTCACACTGATGAATGGAAAGATCCATCTTGAGGACCTCGAAGAGCTGGAAAAACAGGTAAAATATTTTTCAAAGATGCAGGAACTGGAAAGAAAACGTGAAATCTCATCCACTAAGAAAATGGGTTAAACGTTTTTTTATTGTCTTCTTCATTCTCCTGATCCTTTTTCTCCTTTTAACCTTTCTGCTGAACAAACTGTTGCCTAAAGAGCAGCTGAAATCAATTATCAAGAGGTCAGGCACATCTTATCTGGGACGTGAATTTAATTTTCAGGATATCCATATCGATGTTTTTAAAGGCATTGTTATCTCAGGTCTGGAAATAAACGCTCTTGAGACCGTGCCGGATTCTGTTCATTTTTCCATTGACCAGATCCAATTGCGGCATAACTGGAGATCCCTTTTGAAATTACGGCTGGATATTAACAGGATCATTGTCAATCATCTAAAGATCGATTTTACTCAGGTTCAGCTGGATAACGAGATACACTTTTATAAGCAAAAATTTAAAAAAGAAGAAGGTGAGGACACTGGCTCTTCGAAAGCCGGTATACAGATCGATATAAAGTCTATTGAAGGCCATGACAACAGGATTATATACAGAAAAAAGAAACAGAATATCCAGATCGATCTGGAGCAGTTCTTAATTCAATTCCATGAAAAAGGCCGGTTAAAGATCAACTCAGACCTTCAGGTGCAGTATGAGGGGGATAGGATCATTCTTTCTGAATCGCTTGTTTTAGGAGAAAAGGACCGGGAAGCGGATATAGAGGTCGATTTTCCTTCAAGGGATATCCAGGTAAACATGAAAACCTCTTCTACGGATGGGAAGAATTTTAATTTTAAAGCCAGAGGGATTTACAGGGACAATAACCTGAATTTTGGCGGTAATGCCCTTTATCTGACAAACAGGTTCATTCTTTATAAATGTATTCTTTCAGATATCAGTTCCAGTCTTATTACCATTAAAGGGGGAATGATCAATCTTGATTCAGAATATTTTAAAATTGATATGACGGTCCATCTCGATTCCTTCAATAAGAGGAATAATCCGGTTCTACAGTTCGTTTTGCCGGATGAACTGGATTTAAACGTGAATGGCACGGCCAACTTGGCCCTCAAGGGGGGATTGAATTTAAAAAAGATGCTGGCAGACGGTGGATTTTTATTTCAGGATTCATATATCAATATTTCGGGGGAAACAATAAAGTTCAATGATCTCAAGGGAATTATTGAGAACAATGATATGTCTCTTTCTGCGGGCTTTCATGTTGTCGATAAAATAAAAGGTCATGTGAGGATAAAAAAAGAGGATTGTTTTAAAACATCTCCTCCGGCTGAATTGAAGGGAAGCATCCGTCATGTGAACTGGAAATCGCTATTTCCGGAACTTGAACGCTTCAAGATGGACAGGGCCCTGTTCGATATCAGTTTTGTCTTTCCCATGCGTTTGTGCAAGGTGAATAAAATGTCTATCCTTTTACCTGAGGGAAAGATCATGGTAAATGGGATCTATCATCTGAAAAAGAATCTGGAGAATAATATAACGGTCAGTGTTGAGAAATGGCCTGTGGAAAATTTCATAACCAATAATATAAAAGGGGAAGCGAGCGGAGAAGCCAATATCTCATTTACCGTGGATACCAATAACCAATTTCGATTAAACCAACTCTATGGGAAAGTCGAAAGTGATATGAATGTTGGAAAATACAATTTTCTGGTTTCCACCCCTTTTGTCTTCAAGGATCAGAAGATGGTTTTTTCTTCCGGCTTGTTGGAGATAAAGGATAACAGAGTTTCCCTGAACGGCGAGTACGACGTAAAAGAAAAGATCATGACACTGAATGGCAAGGCTAATAAATTTATTGTGGACCGTCTGGATCTTTTTGATCTATCAGGTCAGCTGAATATGGATTTTTCTTTTCAGTATTTTGAAAAAGAGAAAAATCAATCCCTTGATTTTAAAATAGATTCACCTGCCATTATATTTAATAACCTGAAATTCAATAATATTAAAGGACAGGCATTTCTTAAAAAGGATCTTCTCGAAGCCCAGATCGATGTGCCCCAATTCTATTCCGGATCCGTTACCATGAAAGGGACCGGGAAATTGGATGATCTGGCGATCATGGGAAAAGGGACGAATATTCAGCTGGAAAGACTGGCGAAAGACTTGAGTGCAAAGGTTAAAGAACTGGAAGGCGGGACCGTCACTGGAACGCTTCAGTTCGATATCGGGGGTCAGTGGAATCTTCTGGATGGCAAGATGGACAATAGCATTACGGGCCTGGCATCAAAAGGTGAAATGAGGGATACCAAATTTCAGAATAACCTTACGGATCTTTTGCCTCATGATATCTTTTATAAGAATATAAATATTACTATGAAAATAAGACAGGACCACCTTTTATTTGAGAAAGTAGAACTGATAGGGCAACAACAGCAAATCTATTTTATTCTGAGCGGAAAATACGATATCAAGAACCTTATATCAGATCTGGTTATAAAGGATCTGAGAGTCGATGAAGATTTTGTGAAATTCTTTCCCAATCCGACCCTGATCCTTCCGGGCAAAAAGGATGATTATTACTTTATTAAAAAAATAGATTACTATCAAAAAAGCACCGGCAAACCAAAGATCGATATCACGTGGAAATAAAAGGTTCGACGTGCGGCGTTACCCCGTTCGAGGTTCTTTTATATTTTTAACGTCGAACCTCGAACGTCCTGCGCTTGATCGGCTCTTTGCCATCCTTGCCCCGTGAAATTTTTCATCGAAAAATTTCCGGGATAAAGTCCCTGGAATTGTCTCTGGCAATTCCTAGGGAGCGAGCCGACGACACGGAGGATC
>JAFGFC010000156.1 GCA_016931325.1 Spirochaetota bacterium
ATATATTAAAATAAGTTTCTTTTAACGAAAATATTTTAGTAGGAAGGATAAGTAATATGAAGTTAAAAAGGATCGTTTTTACATTTTTATTAATGATAATGACTGAGGCTCTCGTTTCAGCTAATACAGTCCTTATTTTTAACAATTTTAATGACGGTGAAGTTAACCATAACGCGTTGGGCGGTGTATCCTCGTTTTTCAAGAACGGTGGCGCTGACTGCAAACCTTTTGCTGAAAACCGGCTGGATTACGCCTATGGCCGGCAGGGCTATTCGCTCAGACTGGATTTTGATGTCAGGGCCGCCGACAGCTTTGCCGGGTACTGGTCCCAGCTGGAGGGGTTCGATCTCAGTGGGTATAATTATCTCTCCTTCTGGATAAAAGGCGAAACAGGAAAAGAATATATGAAGGTTCAGATCAAGATCGAGAACAGCACCAATACCAACAGAGCGGAATCATCCGTATACGTGGATAATTATCTGCCCCGGGGACTTTCCACCTCCTGGCAGAAAGTGGTCATTCCCCTTGATGCCTTTTATAATATAAACGACTGGTCAAAGATACAGGAACTGGTCTTTGTTTTCGAGAATTACCAGACCGGGATGAACGGCGGCGCCACAAAGTCTTCCGTTTATATAGATAATATTATCTTTGGAAGTAAATTCCTGGGATTTCTTCCGGTAGATAGCTTTAATGATAACTTAACTCCCTGCGCACCTGGCGGCAATGTTGGTGTGGGTGGTGAAAGCGGATCTACAGTAACATCATCCATTGTTCAAGATGACTATGTTTCATCTCCCAACAGTCTGAATTTATCTTACAGTCTTACACTCGGTAATTATGCCTATTATTTTATGGTCCTGGGAGGAGGAAAAGACCTGTGGTCTAAGGTTGATCATAATTTATCTCGATACAAACTGATATCATTTCATGCCAGAGCTGAATCCACTAATAAAAATCCAAAAGGTATCAAAGTGGAAGTGCATCATAAAATTGAATTAGATGGGCAACCATTTTATAAAATTCTTACTAATGCCTCCAAACATCTTGAAACAAGCTGGCAGCAATTTAAAATTGATCTTACAAATTTTAAAGACTTTAGCCTCAATGATTTAAATATGACTCAGATAAATGAAGTTGTCTTTACTTTTGAAGAGGGTAATGCTATAGTTAATTCTGGCTCGGTCTATATAGATGACATTTTATTTGAAGCTTCGGGATATACCAACAATCCCGCTCCACCCATAACACCATCCGGATTAAAAGATAACGGAGTGTCCCTGCAGGATGAATATACATTCACGTTTAATTCTAAATTATCTGTCAATGCCGGTTCCTCTTTAACCGACCCTCTGCTTGAATGCATCAGATGGGAATATTCTTTTGATAATGTCAACTGGCATATTTTCCAGACCGATTACAACACATCGGACACATCCTATGAATCCATCCCCAACCTGGATAATTTTTCGGAAAAAGATATCTACTTTCTGAGAGTCGTGGCTCAGGATATTTACGGTATTGAATCCGTCCTGGGACCCTATAAATCCATCAAGTTCAGTAAAACCGGTTACAGCGAGGAGAGGCCGGGAAAATTAATGTATAAATTTTCAGTTGACAATAATCCTTTCTCTCCCAACAGCGACGGCACAGCGGATGCCGCCAACTTTTCCTATACCCTTACTAAAACAGCCAATGTGACGGTCAAAGTGTTTGATATTAAAGGCGATCTGCTGTGGGAAAAGACAATGAATAATCAGGCAGCCGGGATCCAGAATTCGATCGTGTGGGATGGTAAGGATAAGAACCAGACTCTTGTGAGAAACGGCGTTTACCTCTATAAAATTTCTGCCAGCGCTTCGGATGAGGACGATCATATAATTCAAGTCATTGGAGTAATAAAATGATCATAAGAAAAATATTTTTGTTATCTCTGTTCCTGTTTCTTATACCCGGCCTCGTTCTGGCTGATTTTATGGAGCTGGAAGGCGGTGTGAGAACAAAAGGGATGGGCGGGGCTTTTACCGGCATTGCGGATGATATCAATGCCATCTATTATAATCCGGCCGGCCTGGGGCAATTCCAGAAGGGCGAGGTCTATCTGTGTTATAACAATTATTATAACCTGGACCTTTTGACCAGTTTCATCCTGAGTGTGGCCACCCCCGGTATTGCGGAAGGGACGATCGGATTCAGCTACAAGAAAGTGGGTGTCGGAGATAAAGTGAATTTCCTTAATAACTATAACGAAGCGGTCTATAACCTTTCTTACGGTCTGGAAGTGGCTGATTCTATCTACATAGGAGCCAATGCTAAATTCTTGAAAATAACTTATGACGTCCGGGCTTCAGCCATTGGTTATGATGTAGGCGCCCTGTTCAGAACATTTGAAAAACATTTAAGTGTAGGCCTGATGCTGAAAAATATAAACAAACCCACGATCAGATGGGAAAACGGAACAAAAGAAGAACTTGAACAGGTCATCAGGATCGGAGCCGGGATAAGGCCTAATAATGACCTTTTGCTGGGAGTTGATCTTGATGGCGTTAATCAGGAGAATTACAATATCCATGCAGGTGGAGAGATGTGGTTCTTTAACCGGCTGGTGGCCCCCCGCATCGGCCTGGCCTATCTGCAGAGTGACGGGCTGAGCCTGAATGCCGGAGCCAGTCTGCAATATAAATACCTCAGGGTGGATTATACCCTGGAAAAACATTACGAACTGGGATACGATCATCTGTTTGGTGTTTTGATAAAATTTTAATTCGCTTTGCGTGCTAGGTTCTGCGTAATGAAATAAAACGTCGAACCTCGAACGTCGAACGATAAACAGGAGAACATTATGCGATTAGCTATTATCTTTATGTTATTATTTTCTTTTATCGTGGCGTGTGCGCCGATCAATGACACAGTGATATTTAATAACCAATGGGAAGAAGAAAAAGCCATTGAGACAAAAAGCACGGGCACAAAATTGTCTTTTCAGGGGCAACTGATGATCGATGATTTTAATATCAAGAATAAAAATAACCTTAAAGGAGATGTCAACCCATGGGATTTCAAGCCTGAGGATGATTCCCAGATATGCCGGATACGGTATAACAGACAGAATAAAATGGGCAATAAAGGTTTTGCGATCCAGATCGATTATGATGTTGATTCACCCAATCAGGCTTTTAACGGTTTTTACTCCGATCTGAGAGGTATTGACGCCAGCGGATATAACAAGGTCATTTTTTATGTCAAAGGAAATAAAGATAAGGGATTCACATCTGTTTTTAAAGTTGAATTAAAGAACAATTCCGGTCAGACAGGATATGCCTATGTGAGAGGCGTATCAGACCAGTGGCAAAAGATAGTGATTGCCCTGGATGATTTTAAAGGCCTGAGCGATCTGTCATCCATGAAAGAATTTACAGTGGTATTTGTTGATTCTGAAGTGACAGAAAAAGTCGGCACGTTATACATGGAGAATCTGTATTTTTCAAAGTGACTTTTAAAAATTTAAAATGTAGGGGTTCGATTCATCGAACCCGTATAATAATATTATCAGAAATATATTTAAAAATCATGCGGGTCTGATACCCTAAAGGGCAGGCTGAGCTCTAAATCAGACCCCTACAAAAAATAAAGACGATGATAGAATATATGAAAGGAGACATATGATGAAATTATTGAGGTTTGGTTTAATTTTATTTATCTTCATAAACTCATTACCGTTACAGGCGCAACAGAACACATTACTGATAGACGGGTTTGAGGACCCCAACCCTTATAATAACTACCAGTTGAGCAAAGGCGACCAGTCAGGCCTGTCTTTGAACGCCTCTTCTGACAAGAAGAACGGCAAATATTCCCTTGAAATGGTCTATTATCTAAAAAGCACTCTGCCCACGGGCACTTATGTTTCCATCGTAAAATATTTTGATGAAGAGAATCAGCTTAATCTGAAAGACCTGCTCAGGTTTTCCCTGTCTGTCAAAGGTGATGGTTCAGGCAATCTTTTTAAATTAGAGATCATCGACGGCTCGGATGAAGTGTGGGTCTATGAGAATAAAAATGTCTTAAATTCCACTCGATGGGAAAACATTATCATCAATCTGTCTGACCTGTCTCTTTCAGAGGAAGGGCCCAAGAACAACAAGGTCTTTGATGTTGAAAACATCAAGGGATACAGGATCACCCTGTACAACACCTATTCCAAAACAGTCCAGGGCCAGGCTGTTAAAGCCAGCCAGGGTTCGGTTCTTCTGGATGATCTGACGGCTATTTTAAAAGGGATCGTGGAAAAACCGGTTGAAGAAAAAGAGGTTAAGAGAGCGGAAGAACCCAGTCCCATCAATCTCTCAGGTTCTCTGTACGGGGAACTGTTCCATGTCCCGGATAAAGCCAATCAGCTGTATGGCACAACAGGCAAAAAGATCGAGGCCATGCACTGGGGAAAAGTGAATATCGATGCCAATTACGGTAATGTCAGCGGAAAAATAGTCCTTGCCTCTGAAGCGCAGGAATTCGGGAATGCGGCTTACAGGGAAAATGAAAATGACTTTTATACAGGCCAGGTCCATCAGAATTATCCCCAGGCCATTATTCCTTTTATCCAATTACGGCTTAATAACCTCTCTGAGTTTATCGGCAATATTACCATAGGGAATCTTTGGTTCGAGTACAGCCGTTATACCTTTTCTCCCACTCTGGGATATGATGATATCTGGGGAGTGGAAAAGGTTATGCCCGATTGGGGATACAAGGGAGCCAGTGTAGAAGGGAGCCTGCAACAGATAATAAATTACCATACCTTTATTATCAAGCATCCTTATGAATCCTATACTTACGGCCTGAGACTGAACAGGCGTTTCGGGAAATTCAAGGCGATCGAAATGGATTCTGTTGATATCAAATTATATTATGTGGATTCGGAAGACACAGCCAAGTTCACCAATGAAGATACCATTAAAAAATCAGGCCATGACAAGGTCTATTCCGGTGACCTGGCAGCCCGGTTTTTAAAAGGGCAGATCGGATTGGAAGCCATGTACGCGTTTAACGATTATTTAAAACAGGCGCAGGTCGACTACAATAATCCCTATCAACCAATCTATCAACAGGCCCTGGACCAGAAAGTGGATGAAAAGGATTCAGCTTATAAGGCCAAGTTGATCTTTGACAGTTTGCTTCTGAACAGTTTGATCCTATCTTATGAATACAGGCGCCTGGGAGAGAATTTCAAGCCCAAGAACAGGATGGAGCCCATCACCTTTGACGATATTGACAGCGACCAGACCGGACATAATGCGCTGGCCTCGTACAGAATATTTGGCTTTAACCTGACAGGAGAATTTGATGAACTGACCAGGATCTCTAATAAGGATTATTACAGGAAAAGAAGGTCAGCCGGCCTGGGAACGAGCCAGTTCAAGAACATTTATATCTTTTACCTCTATGAATGGAAACGGGAGATATACAAATACACCAGCATGCGTTCTTCTTACCATACAGAAAGGAATGATGAGATCGTAACACAGGAGATCTATTTTAAAGCCCAGTTACGGTATAACTTTGACCTCATTTTGAAATTACGAAATGAAGATATCGAATGGCCCACGGAAAGCAAAGAGTTCAACAATCAGTCTGTGTATGTAAAATCAAATTATTATTATTCCAACAACCTGTTATTCTTCGCGGAAACAAGGATATCCCGCTTTGGCGACAACTCCTGGTATTCACCGGGATATGATCCTTTCATAGATAATTTTGTTCGCATAGGGACCATGTTCAATTTTTAATATAATACACGCAAGTAGCGGGGCCTTTGAGCTCCGATACTTGTTATTTCAATGTGGTGATCAATATGAAATTGAAAAAGATAAATTTTATTTTTATATTAATAATCTTATTTATCTCAAGACTTGATACTAAAACATTGCTTATGGATAATTTTAATACCGGAGAGAAGAAAAATAAATTTGGCGGAGGAACAGGTGGTTTTGCTGGTGGTGGTGCTTTATGCAAAGATAGATTTATTTACGATCCTACAATTTTATTTGGAAAAAGAGGTTATTCTTTAAAATTAAAATATGATGTTACAGCAGTAAATTCCTATTGCGGCTATTATTCCAAATTAAATTTTATTGATTTATCAGATTATAATTATCTCTCTTTCTGGGTTCGGGGTGATGTTGGTGGAGAGTTCTTTAAGATCGAGATAAAAAATTCAAGCGGGGATGCCAACAGAAAGGTAGCCAAATCTTATATCAATGATTATCTGGATGGTGGAGTAACAACCCAATGGCAGAAAGTGGTGATACCTCTGGATACGTTCGGAGCCCTGGATGGGTGGACCAATATGAATGAATTTGTTATTGTATTTGAAAATTATCAATCTTCTGTTAATAATAGTCCCTTGTATGGTAATATTTATATTGATAACATCGTGTTTGGCTCCTGGTCTCCCGGTTATGTAAGATTTGACCATTTTGGAGATAATGTTGGAATCAATGGATTCGGTGGAAATATGGGAGACTACGATGGGGGCAATGGTTCGGCTTCCCATTACATGACTAATATAAATCTTTTTACAGGTGGATTTCCACTCACTATGGTTTCACGTTATAATATTGTAACAGCATTTGTAGGTAATTCATTTATATTTGGCGGAGGAACGACTGGTTGGATTGAAATCCCTCATAATCTAAGTGCCTATC